>JAGAGD010000038.1 GCA_017627765.1 Prevotella sp.
CATAGACAACGGCGTTGAGCTGATTGCCTGCCAGATGACGATGGACATGATGGGCATAGACAGGTCTGAACTGATTGACAACGTGACGATTGGCGGTGTGGCTACCTACATGCAACGCGCTGAAGAGGCTAACGTAAACCTTTTCATTTAAGTAAGAATCTATAAAGAATAGAGCAATAAGAAGATGAATTGCAGCAGGTGGATATTCTGCTTGCTTGATGCTATATGTAATGAAAGTCAGCGGAAACCGAAAATGTTCTCGCTGGCTTTCTTATACGTTTCTAACGTAAAATCTCGTCTGTTGGAGCAATGATAGCAACAATAATGGCGAGCAAATAAATGATTAGAGAAAACCATTTATATCCAGTCAAGGCACCTTTGATAGTCCTGTTTTGTTTGTAGTATATGCTTAACTCAAGTGATATGGCAAAGACCGTTATCACGAGGATTGAAATAAAGATATAGAATGTTGTCCTTGTACGTGTTAAACTAAAGACAATATATCCGAAAAGAATAAGGTTTGATTCGCCCATCTTCTTCATCAGAGAGAGTATTCTATTTTCTTTTGTTCCCATATTTGTATTATATATATCAGAGAAATAATGGTGCAATGAAGCTGATTGCAGACAAAATGATAAATAATACATTAACAATATACTTCGTTATGATTATTATTCTCTTTGTGTTGTATAGCTTCTGCTGATAGGATGCAAAGTAAATAAAAGATTTGATAATAACATAAGGAAGTTCAAAAGTGTAACCATTAAAATAACACTATTTAATAATTATAGGGAGGTTTGCAAAAACAAATGGAGACAACCACACTGATTGTGACTGTCTCCATTTGTTATTAAATGATAGAAATGTGAGTTTAGAACTTGCTTTTTTCCATTTCTGCAAAAGCCTCTGCCTCTGCTTCTGCTATTATTTCCTCGCGTGTTCGCTCGCGGGGATTAGCCGAAATGTCGCTAAGGTCGAACTCGTCTTCTGCTGAATTGCCAGTAGTCGTTGGCTTAGTGGCTTTGAATTCTGACGATGTTTCAGCGGCATTCATAGCCGATTTCATATTCTCGTCGCTGCCATCTAAGCTGCTGACATTCGCCTCAATGATGAAATCTTCTTTCTGGTTAACGTCTGGAACATTCTCTACGGGCATTTCCTCCATCTTCGTTCTGTTGGTCTTGGCAGCGAATACCTCGTCAATGAACTTAGGATTCTTGCGCAGTCGCTCAAGCGTTAGGCGCGAAGCCTTCTGCTGACTCTCCTTCTTAGAATATCCTTTTCCTTCGCATCCTTCTATGCCTTCAAGCATTACGCGATAGCTGAAGACGGGGCTTCCGTCGCTGTCCTTGCCTGAACTGAGCAGCAAGAAGTTGATGTTGACGCGGTTTTTCTGCGACCATTCTATCAGTTTCGACTTGAAGTTAACCTCTTTTTTGGCAACTTTGTCGATGTCGATAAGGCGCGAGAGTATGCGTTTTTCCATGAACTTCATGCAGGCTTTGTAGCCTCTGTCGAGATAGATAGCACCGACAAGGGCTTCAAATGCATTGCCACCCATATAGCTGTTGTGTACCTGCGAGTAATTTTTGGATATAATCAGCTGGTCGAGTTTTGTCTCGTGAGCCAGTTTGTTGAGTGTTTCGCGCTGAACAATCTTTGAGCGCGTGTTGGTGAGAAATCCCTCTCGCTTGCCTTTGAAGTGGCGAAACACGATGTCGCCTACTACTGCATCGAGTATGGCATCGCCCAGAAACTCAAGCCGCTCGTTGTTGAGCGGGCGTCCTTTCTCCTTTCGTCCGCCGCTCTTGTGCATGAGAGCCAGCTTGTAGTATTCGACATGATGGGGATAGAAACCGAGAATGTTGCGCAGAGAAAGAAGAAGCTCCTTTTCTTTACGGAAAGGGAGCCTCAGTCTGTCAATAAAATTACTCTGCATATTTCTTGAATACAACACAAGCATTGTGACCGCCGAAGCCGAAGGTGTTGCTCAGAGCAGCACGCACTTCGCGGCGTTGTGCCTTATTGAATGTGAAATTCATGTTGTAGTCCAACTCCTCATCCTTGTCGTTTTCGTCGTGGTTGATAGTTGGAGGAATGATGTCGTTCTTGATGGCAAGCACTGTAGCCATAGCCTCAATAGCGCCAGCAGCACCGAGAAGGTGACCAGTCATTGACTTTGTAGAGCTGATGTTGAGTTTGTATGCAGCGTCGCCAAACACTTCCTTGATAGCCTTAGCCTCAGAGATGTCGCCCACATGGGTAGATGTTCCGTGAACATTGATGTAGTCGATATCTTCTGGTTTCAGTCCGGCATCGTCGAGTGCAGCCTGCATTACGAGTTTAGCTCCGAGACCTTCTGGGTGAGAAGCAGTGATGTGGTGAGCGTCGGCACTCTCGCCTTCGCCAACCATTTCAGCGTAAATCTTTGCGCCGCGAGCCTTAGCATGCTCCAGTTCTTCAAGTATTAGACAGCCAGCGCCTTCGCCCATGACGAATCCGTCGCGGCTCGCAGAGAACGGACGAGAAGCATGTTCTGGGTCGTCGTTGCGAGTAGAAAGAGCCTTCATAGCGTTGAAACCGCCTACACCACAAGCGCAGATGGCAGCCTCAGCACCACCGCTTACGATGATGTTAGCCTTGCCTAAGCGGATAAGGTTGAAAGCATCGGCAAGAGCATTAGTAGAACTTGCACAAGCCGAAGTTGTGGTATAGTTAGGACCATGGAATCCGAAGTGGATAGAGATGTGTCCAGAAGCGATGTCGCCAATCATCTTTGGTATGAAGAAAGGTGAGAACTTAGGACCATCTTCCTTGTGCTGTCCGTAGTAGGTCACTTCGTCTTCAAATGTCTTGATACCTCCGATGCCTACACCGTAGATAACTCCGATGCGGTTCAGGTCTTCCTTCTCAAGGTCGAGGCCTGCATCTTTCACGCCCTGAATAGCAGAAATCATAGCCAGCTGAGTATAGCGGTCTATCTTTCTTGACTCTTTGCGGTCGATGTATTCATTGATATCCAAGTTCTTTACCTCGCAGGCAAACTGCGTCTTGAACTTAGAACAGTCGAAAAGTGTAATAGGAGCAGCACCACTGACACCGTTAACAAGATTGTTCCATGTCTCTTCTGGTGTGTTTCCAACGGGAGTCACAGCGCCTAAACCTGTTACTACAACTCTCTTTAATTCCATAAAAATAAAGTATTTTAGTTTCGTAAATACCCAACTACATTGCAGCAGCGAAGAAGCCTCATCAGCCTTAGCGACAACAACACGTCGCCAAACGGCATCTGTCTGTCCACTTCTTCGTCATGGCATAGCCCACGAGTTGAGTAGGATATATGAAAAATAAATATTCCTTTTATGTATTTTGAGGTTATGAAGAGTTAAAACATTAACATCCTCATAACCTCAAACTATTATTCACCAAAAGTTAATTATTTGGCGTTTTCTTCGATGTAAGCAATAGCATCGCCTACTGTGCCAATCTTCTCAGCCTTGTCGTCTGGAATAGAAATGCCAAATTCCTTTTCAAATTCCATGATGAGCTCTACTGTATCGAGTGAATCAGCACCAAGATCGTTTGTGAAACTTGCCTCTGGTTTAACTTCTGCTTCGTCAACACCGAGTTTGTCTACGATGATTGCCTTTACTTTTGCTTCAATTTCTGACATAATAGTTTTGTTTTAAGTTTATAAAATTAGAAATTTTCTTAATCTCATTAAAATCGCTGCAAAGGAACAAATTTTCTTTTATGTGTGCAAATATTTTTGTAAAAAACACACTCTAACTTGCACAAACGACCCTAAACTGTGCAATTTAAATGCTCTTTTTATACCTTTTGTGATGTATAACTTACTAAATTTATGATGTCAGGTTGTTAAATCATCAGATTACTAAGCTTTTGGGGTTGACAAATTGTAAGTTTTTTGTGGAAATGAGGCATTTAAGTAATATTACAATTACAAAAAACAGGCATATCTTACGACTTCTAATCCTGAAAAAACTATAAATTTACAGCCTCAACTTACACATTGAAACCTGTTTCAGAAAACCGCTCTTTGCCGAGCGGAAAACTTGCAATTTTCGGAGCGGAGTTGGGTAAAAAATTGATTAACTAAACCCGCAAATAACTTAAAATTTTACGACTGAGAAAAAAGAAGTTGCAAAATATGCGAGTATTTTGCGGTTTCTCGCTCTTTTTAGTAAATCGCTCAATATCAAGACATTATACGTTTCGTCGTAAGACTCATAAGTGTTAAAAAAGTCAAAGGGCATCTTTCGCAGTGTGAAAGGGCACCTTTGGCACTGCAATATGCCACATATCGCAGTGCGATATGCCACGTTTCGCATCGCGAAAGGACACCTTTCACTTTTTCATTCCTTATGTTCGTTTACATAGTTTAAGCCGATTGATTAACAATTAAATAGATTTTCACATTTCGCCTCGTGCCAA
>JAGAGD010000039.1 GCA_017627765.1 Prevotella sp.
CTTAATGTTTAATGTTTAATCTACCTAACTACCTTGCATAGATTGTTCTCGTTCGGCATAATGAGTAAACTCTTATGCCCTCACTTACTCACAATCTTTCTGGTTGTTCCGTCACTCATTCTGATGATGTTCAGTCCCTTCAGAGGCTGAGAGAGGCGTTTGCCGTTTAGGTCATAATAGGCAACAACCGTTACAGCCTTGCTGCTGCCTGCAGCACTCTCCTTCACTCCCTCTATGCCTGTGATAGATTCAGTAGTGAACATCTGCTCCTCGCCATAGAATGTCTCGTTCTCCGTTGTGGTGGCAAAGGCGACGCAATGGTAGGTTGCATCATAGTCCAGGCCCTCAAGCGTAGCGTTCATCAGCTGCTGACCAGAGCCTACTATATCCACCGTCTTTGTTATGGCATCAGCAGGAATAGCCGTAGTCTGCATATCGCCCTCCATATCTATGTCGAGGCTGTTGCCCTTGTTGGCAGTCTTCCAGTACTTGAAGCCCTGCACCTTTATCTTGTCTGTACCATTCAGCACATACCCTCTTATCAAGGCTACATTGCCTGTTGTAGATATGTCTGCGTATGTATGCACGGTAGGCTCAAAGTAAGAAGTGTTGGAGGCATCCAGTCCTACCCAGTCGCCGTAGTAATACACTCCTGCGTCAGAGAGATAGTAGGCGCGATATTTCCACAACTTGTCAGTATTCAGGTTGCGGATATATCCCTCCATTGTATTATCAAAGATAACTGCGTTGCCTGAGTTCGATGCGAAGTCGCTCGTCCAGTCTGTGCGTCTCCATTCGAAGCCCACATTCTTCTCATCTGCATCAACATTGGTAGTAGCACTTACTATCACATTGCCCATAGATACAACCTTTGGCTGCTCAGTGGTGAGGGTGAGAGGATTTGTCTTAAAAGTGCATGTTGTCGTTTCTTCACTGCCTTCTTGTGTCCTTACTATAAACTTGATTGTATAAGACGCATTAGGATTTAGCCCGTAAAGATGGAGCGTATTATCTTCTGTGTTGTAGCCCACAAATTCTGCACTTTTTAGATGTGCATCTCCCAAATTATAATTTGCTGTACAGTGGAAAGATGTTGATGTCTTAACAAATGTTGATATACTTGGAGAAGCTCCTTTAGTTTTAATCTTAACTATGCTACCATAAACTTTTTTACCTTGATAGATTGCGTAGGGATAGAAATAATACTCTTTATTAGGAATCAAGCTTGCAATAACAATGTCGTTAACTCCAAATGGATATGATTTATCACCTAATTCAACACCCATGCCAAAAGGAGTTGCAGTACCATCTTCTGAAACTTCAATTCCCGTAATGGTAATAGTTGTCTGCGTTACCTTTGAATTAACACTAATTAAAGGATTCCCTGTTTTTGCATTGGAAATAGAATTTCCTATTATCTCTTTTCCGTTGTAAATTGCATAGGGATATACGGTATAGTTTGTATTTGGTATGAGTTTATCAACAACTGCCTCATTATCACTCTTGTATTTTGTATTTGTCTCTTTACAGAACACACCAATTTCAGATGGCGACAAACTCTCATCAGAAGAAGCTGTTATTGAACATTTCAAAGCTCCACAATTTGCTTCCTGAATTTTTCCAACTAACGTCGCTTTTTTTGTTTCTATACTATCAGTAATCGTTTTTGAGATAATAATATTCCCTTGTTTACCAATTACTGCTTTAGTGATGAGTTTTTTTACGATCTCCTCATAGATGATTTCTGCTTTATATACAGAGTCTGGACATAAACCATCTACATACAGGGTGTTGTTACTCGGTATATCATATGTCTTTTCATTAATCTTGATTTTTTTCAATGTCAAATACTCGCTAATCTCAGTGTCATTCTCTTTTTGATATCTGGATTTAATCTCAAATGAAGCTGCTCCTAAATATTTTTGCTCTTCAGATTGAACAATCCAAAAGTCTTCTATCGAATTTATAGTGCCATTATAATAGGTTTTTGCTTTATCTATAAATTTACCATGCATATAGACTACGCATCCTTCTCCTAAATCAGACAAGAAACTATAATCTTCGTAACCAACCTTACTTTTAAGGGTGATTACAGTTTTTGTACATCCTTTAAAAGCGGTAGATGAGATTGATTTGACATTTTCTCCGATCTCTATATTACGTTGTTTTGTGCTATATGCAAAAGCCATTGATGATATGGAATTAACAGAAGATGGTGTAACATAATTTTCCTCTTTCGCATTAGGATATGCTATTATGCTTGTCATACCTTGAGAGTAAACTACGCCATTGTCTGAACAGTACTTCGTATTACCTGCAGCCACTTCAAGTGTTGTCAGTTTATCACATCCTTCAAATCCACCTGTGAATGACGTTACATATTGTGGTATTGAGATACTCTCTACATTTCTGCAATTTTTAAACGCTTCACCTGCTAAAGACGTTACATTAGTACCATTTACTGTAGCTGGAATGATGACCTCAGCTTTGTAATCAATTGGACATATATATACACCTAAACCACCAGAATAGTACAGTATACCGTCATTTGAACATTCTCTGTTACTAAAAATGCTACTAAATTTTATAGATCTTAAGTTTACACAGTCATCAAACATGTTTCTACTTAATGTATATGCCCAAGTAGCATCTATTGATATCAAAGCTAATTCTGTACATCCTTTAAAAGCATTTGAAGAAATATTTCTTACTTGATAACTTGTTGAATTATAAGTAACAGAAGACGGTATGTATATGTCTGTAGCATTTTTGTCCACAGATGTCACTGTTGCACTTGTGACTGCACTTGAACTAGTTCCTGACAGACTATAATAAACATTGTTGATACATACTGTTTTTGTGTTAGAACTGGAAGAACCACCCATATCAAAGCCACTAGTAGCACCTTGTGCATATAGTTGACAATATATTGTACTCGCTAGTACCAATACTGTTAATAATAATAATCTTTTCATTTTCGTTTTTGTTTTTTAAGTTTAACATAGTGTTTTAGTCCAAAGGTCGGTTGGAAAGAGACAGAAAAAGAAAACGTGGACTAAATTACTTCGTCTACGTCTCCTGCGGTATCGCCAAACACCTTACGACCATATTACGAGTAAAAGCCCACGTCAATGTTGACGTGAGCATCCAAGCTTTTACTCTTGGTCGTC
>JAGAGD010000040.1 GCA_017627765.1 Prevotella sp.
GAGTTTTGAGATGAAACGTATAATGTCTTGATATTGAACGATTTACTAAAAACGACAAGAAACCGCCAAATACTCGCATATTTTGCAACTTTATTTTTCTCGGTCCAAATTTTTTAAGTTATTTGCAGGGTTAGTTAATCAATTTTTTACCCAACTTGGCTCTGAAAATTGCAGTTTTTCACTTCGGCAAGGGCAGGAAACAGGAAACTGGTTTCAGATTGTTATAAGTTATGAGTGTTGAGTTATGAGTTATAAGTTATGGGTTATGAGTTATGGGAACAGGAACTTTAACGTTAACTGTCAACTAAAACAACTATGCATTATGCACTATGAACTATGAACTAAATTAAGCTTGTCAACTCGTTTACTTGCAAACTCAAAAAACTCATCATCTGATGGAGGAATGTCAATTTATTTATGTATTTTTGCATCCTGACGATAAATAACTACTGAAATGTACGATATTCAACAAATAAGGGCAGACTTCCCCATTCTTTCACGACAAGTATATAAACGACCTCTGATTTATCTCGACAACGGGGCTACTACGCAAAAACCTCTCTGCGTGCTCGATGCCATGCGCGAGGAATATCTTAACGTGAATGCCAACGTGCATCGCGGTGTTCACTATCTTTCGCAACAGGCTACCGACCTGCACGAGGCGGCACGCGAGACCGTAAGACAATATATCAATGCCGAGAAGACTGAGGAGATTGTCTTTACTCGCGGAACAACTGAGGCTATCAACCTCGTGGCGTCTTCGTTCTGCGATGCCTGTGTGGGCGAGGGCGACGAGATTATCGTTTCTGCTATGGAGCACCACTCCAACATAGTATCATGGCAACTGCAAGCGCAGAAGCGAGGAGCACGCCTGAGAGTTATACCGATGAGCGACGACGGAGTGCTCGACCTCGAAGCCTACAGGAAACTCTTCAACGAACACACACGCATTGTCAGCGTGGCTCATGTTAGCAACGTGCTCGGAGTGATAAATCCCGTAGAGGAGATAATAAAGATTGCGCACGAGAACAATGTCCCAATCATGATAGACGGAGCACAGAGTGCCCCCCACTTTGCTGTTGACGTGAGAAAACTCGACTGCGACTTCTTCGCTTTCTCTGGACATAAGATGTATGGACCTACAGGCATTGGCGTTCTCTACGGCAAAGAAAAATGGCTTGACCGTCTGCCACCCTATCAGGGCGGAGGCGAGATGATAGACAAGGTAAGTTTTGAGAAGACAACCTTTGCCGAACTGCCTTTCAAGTTCGAGGCAGGAACACCCGACTATGTTGCTACTCACGGACTGGCTACGGCAATAAAATATATAAACAGCATTGGACTTGACAACATAAGAAAGCACGAACAGGAACTGACAGACTATTGTGTCAGCGAGTTGTCTGCCTTAGGCGATGTTAGGATTTACGGCCATGCAGCAGAGTCAGACGCAGTCGTCTCGTTCAATGTTGGCAACATTCATCATCTCGACATAGGAACCCTGCTCGACCGTCTCGGAATAGCCGTGCGCACAGGTCATCACTGCGCTCAGCCTCTCATGGACCGTCTTGGCATAGCAGGCACTGTGCGTGCTTCATTCGGTCTATACAACACGCGCGAAGAAGTTGATGCTTTTGTTGCAGGTGTTGACAGAGTAAGAAAGATGTTCTGAAAATAATATAGTCTATGAGCACTATCTTATTTACAGTAGTCTATGTGGCTGTACTTGTTGGCATAGGAGCGTTTCTGACACGCTATCCGTCAGACGACGATGCTAAAAGGAAGTTATACAAGAATGCAGGAAAGAGTCTTGCACTTGCAGCCTTCATCTCTCTTGCAGGCAGCATAGCATCTATGGCTACGGGAATAGGCAAACTGCACACCTTGTCGTGTATTGTTCCGCTTGCCATAGCTTCAACATATATTATATATAAGGATGTAAAGACATCGAAGGAGAAAGGCAATGCTGAGTTGACTGTTCTGATAACCATGTTTTTTGCTATAGCCACCGTTGTGGTTATCGTGTTTTCGGGAAACAACATGGATGTGTCGGTGAGCAAAGACGAGATAGTCGTTTCGGGAGTTTACGAAGAGAAGATAAAGAAACGCGACATAGAGAAGATGGAACTTGTAAACGAGTTGCCCGAAATTGAGTATAGGAAGAACGGAATTTCAGTCGGAAGCGTTAACATAGGCTACTTTAAGACAAGCGACGGCAAGACCGTTAAGTTGTTTCTGCAAGGAAATGAACCTCCATTCATACATATAGTAAAAAGCAACAAGAAAGAAATATTCATCTGCTCAAAAGACTCGGCCGAGACTTCAAGCATCTTTCAGTTGATAATGAGAAAGGAATAGGGAAGATATGGTTTTATAAGTATTGTCATGCTAATGGGCCTATAAGACCAGCAGGCATATAAGTCTTACGAAAGAACAATAGGAAAAATTATCAATTGCCAGCTGTCAATTATCAATTAATTGTTGTAACTTTGCAGGCATAGACAAACGAAGAAGAAAGAAAACATGCAAGATAACGATTTCGATATCCGACAAGAAAGCTATTCGCAAGGCGAGAAAGATTTCGAGAACGCACTCCGACCGCTTAACTTCAGCGACTTTAGCGGACAGTCAAACGTTGTGGAGAACCTGCAAGTGTTTGTGGAGGCAGCGAAATATCGCGGCGAACCGCTCGACCATACTCTGCTGCACGGACCTCCTGGACTGGGAAAGACAACTCTCTCTAATATCATTGCTAACGAACTGGGAGTGGGATTTAAACTGACAAGCGGACCTGTGCTCGACCGTCCTGGCGACCTTGCTGGCATACTGACATCGCTCGAACCGCGCGATGTGCTTTTCATCGACGAGATTCATCGCCTGTCGCCTGTCGTAGAGGAGTATCTATACTCGGCTATGGAGGACTACCGAATCGACATAATGATTGACAAAGGTCCTTCGGCTCGCTCTATTCAGATTGACCTTAACCCGTTCACTCTCGTTGGAGCAACAACCCGCAGCGGACTGCTTACTGCTCCTCTGCGTGCTCGCTTCGGCATAAACCTGCATCTGGAATACTACGACCCGCAGACTCTGAAAAGCATTCTGAAGCGTTCTGCCTCTATTCTGGGCGTACCAATAGACGAGGATGCTGCAATAGAGATTGCACGCAGGTCGCGCGGAACGCCTCGTATTGCAAACGCATTGCTGAGAAGAGTTAGAGACTTTGCACAGGTGAGAGGCAACGGACAGATTAACACGCAGATTGCAAAATATGCCCTCACCATGCTCAACATCGACCAGTATGGACTTGACGAGATAGACAACAAGATTCTGCTCACAATCATAGACAAGTTCAAGGGCGGACCTGTAGGACTAAGCACCATAGCAACGGCAATCGGCGAGGATGCTGGTACGCTTGAAGAAGTTTATGAACCTTACCTCATAATGGAGGGATTCATTAAGCGCACACCGCGAGGCAGAATGGTTACAGAACTTGCCTATCAGCATCTGGGACGCAATCCCTATCGCAGCAACAACTTGCAACAGGAATTGTTTTAAGACCATTCTTTAACTATAAGAAAATGAATGAAACAATGAAAACAGCACTATTCACTGGCACTTTCGACCCTTTCACGATAGGCCATCAGTCTATTGTTGAACGTGCCCTTTGTCTTTTCGACCATATTGTAATTGGTGTGGCAATGAGCAAACTGAAGCATACGGAGAACGACATAAGGCTGCGCACTGAGTCGATAAGCAGGATATTTGCCGACAAGAAAGACAGAATTGAAGTAATAGCATACAGTGATCTTACCATCGACCTTGCCAAGCGAGTTGGTGCTGTCTGCATCATCAGAGGCATACGCTCAGTGAAAGACTTTGAGTATGAGCGCGAACAGGCAGACATAAACCGCCGATTAGGAGGAATAGAGACCCTGCTTCTTTTCTCTGAACCGCATCTGTCGAGCATTTCTTCATCGCTTGTGCGCGAACTACAGTTCTTCGGTCACGACGCAAGCGAATTTCTTCCTAAAGTGAAGTGAGACTCTAAAAGCAAAAAATAAATGATAACATACAACTGCGAAGGCGTGCGCCTGCCTAAGATAAAGAAGCGCGAGATGACAAAATGGATTAGAAGCGTGGCTGCCTGCTATGACAAGAAAGTGGGAGAGGTTGGCTATCTGTTTGTTGACGACGATAAGATTATTGAAGTGAACCGTGAATATCTGGGTCACGACTACTATACTGACGTGATAACTTTCGACTATTCTGAGGACAACGAAATAAACGGAGACATCGTCATTTCGCTCGACACCGTGAAGTCGAATGCCGACCTTTTCGGAAAGGAATATGAAGAGGAGCTGCACAGAGTGATAATTCACGGCATACTACACCTTTGCGGCATCAACGACAAAGGACCAGGAGAACGTGAAAAGATGGAAGAGGCAGAGAACAAAGCCCTAAGCATGCTTGCCGATATTGTCTGCAAAGCATAAGAGGATGGGCTTTTACTAAGTCTTGCAATCGGAAATTATGCAATGAATTATTGACGCGTCTCATCTCAAAAAAGCATAAAAACGGACTATACATAAGCATGAAGTATAGTCCGTTTTTCTTTTGTCTTTCATTGTCAGACGGCATCATCCTTGCCTTAAACCACTTGTTGTTATGCCATTTAAACATCATTTAATAGCATAACAACAAAAAAATCTGAGCCCTTCAATGAACTCAGATTTCTTTGTTTTATAACGAATTATCTATAAACTTCGATTATCAGACTATTTGCAGAACTTGCAATCGCCGCACTTGTTGAACTCGCCGCGGAAACGTTTCTCAACGAGATAGCGAAGGCGGTCGCGCAGAGGAGTGAGCGTTATCTTGTCGATAATCTCGCCAACAAAGGCAAACTCAAGCAACAGTTTTGCCTCTTCGAGCGAAATGCCACGCTGACGCATATAGAAAAGTGCGGCATCATTCAGCTGTCCTACAGTAGAGCCGTGAGCACATTTCACGTCGTCGGCATAAATTTCAAGCTCTGGTTGAGTAAACATTCTTGCCTCACTCGTGGCAAGCAGGTTCTGGTTGGTCTCCTGCGACGAAGTCTTGTCTGCTCCCTCACGCACCAGCACACGTCCTGCAAATGCTCCTACAGCCTTCTCGTCAAGAACATATTTATATAGTTCACGGCTCTGGCAATTAGGCACTTGGTGGTCGATGAGCGTATTGTTGTCAACGTGCTGTTCGCGGTCGGCTATCACACAGCCGTTGAGAACGCACTCAGCGCCTTCTCCTTTAAACATAAGGTCGGTGCGGTTGCGCGTTATTCCGTTGTGGAGAGTGAGTGAATGGTGTACCACACGGCTGTCGCGCTGCTGCTCAATATACAGGTTGCTGACGCGGACATTCTTGTAGTGAGTCTCCTCCATGCAGTAAAGTTCTACCGAAGCACGCTCGCCCACATAAGTCTCTATGACCTGTGTGGTGAGGAAACGGCGGTCGTCAACGGCATGGTCGCAGAAGAGCAATTTCACTTCTGCACCCTCTTCAATAACGATTAAGACTCTTCGGTTGATCATCAGGTCAACATCAGAGCGCAGAATATTTATAACCTGTATCACGTTGTCAACACGGACACAGCGTGGAACATAAACCAGCAGTCCGTCTTGTGCCAGCATTGTGTTCAGCGCAGTCACTCCGTCGTCGCTTGTTTTGGCGATACGGGCATAGAATTTCTCGATGAAATGGGGATTTTTTGATGCTTCATCGCGCAGTGAACCAACAATTACACCTTCGGGAAGGTAGTCCTTTCGCTTGCTGCTTGCCTGTTCTTCTCCCTCTGTTTTTTTATAGAAACTGTCGTTGATTACGAAATAAGGCGACACAGTGAGGTTAGGAACGTCGCAGCGAAAGGCCTGATAAGGATTGACTGGAATGTTAAGACGGTAGATGTTCAGCCCGTAATCTTCAGGTGCAAAGAGCGAAGGTACGTCAGTATATCTATACCGTTCCACCTTCTTCGTAGGGAACCCGATGCGGCAGAAGTCGTCGAAGGCTCGCTGACGCACAGCATTCATCACGTCAGCAGAATGCTTTTCTATAGCCCCACGCTGAGCATTGAACAAGTCAATATACTGTTTTTCACTTTGCATCAGCCGTTTCCTCCTTTATCCATTCATATCCCTTCTGCTGTATAGTCTTAGCCAGTTCAGGTCCTGCGGTCTTCACTATTCTTCCCTGATACAGAACATGGACAATGTCGGGGCGTATCATTTCGAGCAGACGGTCGTAGTGTGTAATCACTATCGTAGATGTCTCAGGAGTCTTCAGCTGGTTTACGCCAGCAGCAACAATGCGCATAGCATCAACGTCAAGACCTGAGTCTGTTTCGTCTAATATAGAAAGCGTAGGCTCAAGCATCGCCATCTGGAATATCTCATTACGCTTCTTCTCGCCGCCGCTGAAGCCTTCGTTGACAGAACGATGAGTAAACTTTGAGTCGAGTTCTACTATTTTCTGCTTCTCACGCATCAGTTTCAAGAACTCGGCAGCCTTCATTTCTGGCAGCCCTTGATATTTTCGCTTCTCGTTGATGGCAGCCTTCAGAAAGTTTGTCATCGACACTCCAGGAATCTCTACAGGATACTGGAATGAAAGGAACAGTCCTTCGTGAGCGCGGTCTTCTGGTTTCATGTCCAGCAGGTTCTTGCCGTTATAGATTGCTTCACCCTCTGTCACTTCGTAGAGCGGATTGCCCACGAGTACGGCAGAGAGTGTAGACTTGCCAGAGCCGTTAGGTCCCATGATGGCATGAATCTCTCCGTCGCGAATAGTAAGGTTAATACCTTTCAATATCTCTTTGTCGCCAATGCGAGCATGCAAGTTTCTTACTTCTAACATAGCTTTTAATTATTTGCGTGCAAAGTTACGATTAAACAAACAAAGAACCAAAGAAAAATGGCTGAAAGTCAATTTTTATTTGCTCTTTCCGTTGATAGTTAACAGGCACTCGTTTACTTATCGGCAGACAATTATGCTGGGTATAATGTGTTAACTTGTCTACTCGTCTACTTGTCAACTGTCTACTTACAAACTGTAACTTCCAAAATCAGCCCGATTTCTTGACGAAAAAAGTAAAAAATCTTGACAAACGGAATTTTCATTCTAGAGAAGGATTTTCCGTTTGGCACGAGGTGAAATGTAAAAATGTGTTTAATTGTTAATCAATCGGCTTAAACTATGTAAACGAACATAAGGAATGAAAAAGTGAAAGGTGTCCTTTCGCGATGCGAAACGTGGCATATCGCAGTGCGATATGTGGCATATTGCAGTGCCAAAGGTGC
>JAGAGD010000041.1 GCA_017627765.1 Prevotella sp.
GCCACGTTTCGCATCGCGAAAGGACACCTTTCACTTTTTCATTCCTTATGTTCGTTTACATAGTTTAAGCCGATTGATTAACAATTAAACACATTTTTGCATTCAGCCTCGTGCCAAACGGAAAATCTTTCTCTAGAATTAAAATTCCGTTTGTCAAGATTTTTTACTTTTTTCGTCAAAAAATCGGGCTGATTTTGTAGCTTTCAGATTGTAAGCAGTAATTGCTCTCCTAAGTTTAGGGGAGCTGTCACGAAGTGACTGAGGAGTGTGTCTACACGATGCAACGACATCGTGGATGATGAAGGATGAAAGATTAATGATTAAGGAATGTTGCCGAGTAAACAAAAACTTATAACTCATAACTTATAACTCGTTCCCGTTGAACAAATCTGTATGACATTACAACAAATAACCTAGAAAAGCACGTTTCAAAGTGAAGATAAAGGAAATAAAACGGATGAAAAAAATAAATAAAGCGTCATTTTATGCATTTTCTCAGATAAAAGAACTAACTTTGTAACCCAATTATAAATTATATCAGGATAAAGGCATTCACTGTTAAAAGTATTTTTTTGCAAATTCACAAATAAAGATTTGACAAAGCAACTTAATTGTGAACCTTGTGGAGGCTTTTCTACAAATAACAAGAATTATCTCGAACCATGTAATGCAATTACCCCAATCTGACATATTGACTACTAATCGTCTTGGGAAGATATTCTCAAATACGGTTGCAACATACAAATTCTTCTGGTTTGTGTCAATTATGCAAATACATGCAAAATCGGACAACCTGAAGATTGGTGTATGGGACATTGTGATAAGGATGGTGGCTAACGCTTGGTATCCTATCCACTATTTCCGTCTCTCGTTTGGTAAAAGTGATTCGCTATTCAATATAGTTATAGAATTGCAGCACATAACTCAGATTCCCATTGATGCAAATACAGATACAATTATCAATTGCCTAAAAGAAAGGCTGGGAGATAAAAAAATTAAGAAACTTCTGAACATTCTCACGTTGAATGTACCATACCGTTTTCTTCGCCCTTGGATAGATACGTCTGATGATAGAGAAATGATTGTGCGTTCACAAACCTTGGAGAATAATTGTTTATATTCTTTGTATAAAGACGGAAAAGAGTTTTACATATTACTAAATTCAGATTGGAATCAATATCTGCATAACCACTATAATATATTAGTGGATTTTGCTTATTGGAATTTGACTTTGTTCTTGCAAGTTCGTAATCCAAATGTTCCTGCTATACCTAATAAACTGATTCGCCCAGAGGTAAGAAACTCTCTGACGAAGCAGCACAACTATTGGGATATGGTAATGACAATTGGCGGACCTATCCATTGTATATATACTGGGAAGGAACTACATCCTGGAGATTATGATCTTGATCATTTTATCCCGTGGAGTTTTGTATCACACGATTTGCTATGGAACTTGATTCCTTCAGATGGTAGCATCAACTCGTCTAAGAGCAATAGTCTTCCAGACATGAATGTTTACTTGCCTAGGTTGGCAGAATTACAACATCACTCATTGCAATTGATGATTAAGAATAATAAAGAACCGAAAATAATGGAGGATTTCATTTCTCTTGGCTATACTGCAAGGGAACTGGCAGATATGGATGATACTAATTTCCGTGAACTATATGAGAGAACATTTAACCCAATCAATCAAATTGCCCTTAATATGGGTTTTGAGATTTGGAAATACTGATTGACAATGGACCCAGAGAAAATAAATCATCCCTACCTCACTGCTATTAAGCGCACAGACTTTTCAGTGCCTACAAGATACCTTATGCAGCATAAACTGCTAAAAGGAAAGATTCTTGACTTTGGCTGCGGTTTCGGTTTTGATACTGACGAACTAAGAAAGCTAGGATATGACATCACGGGCTATGACTATTATTATCGCCCTGACTTTCCTGAAGGGAAGTTCGATACTATAATATGTAACTATGTGCTGAATGTGCTGGAGCCATACGCCCAAGCCGAAGTGCTGATGAATGTTACCAATCTTCTTTCGCCTAATGGTACTGCATACTTTGCAGTACGCCGCGACTTGACAAAAGAGGGCTTTCGTATACATGCCATATATAAACAGTATACCTATCAGTGTAATGTCAAATTGCCATATAAGAGTCTCATTGCCAACAAGAGCTACGAACTTTATCAGTATAATCATTTTAACAAAATGCCACGCAAGGAAGGCGAGACCTGTCCGTTCTGCAAACTATCTCGACGTGTGGAAATTATTTGTGAAACGGCAACTTGTGTCGCTTTTTATGATGGCTACCCTGTGTCACCTGGTCATGCGCTGATAATTCCTAAACGCCATGTAGCCAACTACTTCGACCTCACCAATCATGAACGCGAAGCAATGAATTTAGTTTTGCAATACGTTAAACAGAAAGTTGATGAGCGTTTCCACCCTGATGGTTATAATATCGGTATTAATGTCAATGAAACCGCAGGACAGTCGGTTTTTCATTGCCATATGCACCTGATTCCTCGTTATAAGGGTGATGTTCCTAATCCTAAGGGTGGTGTTCGTGGTGTTATTCCAAGTAAACAGAGTTATTCTACAAAAGAAAAGCCGTTTGCTATAGCCAAGAAATAAACACTTAACTAAATTAACACCTCCAAACTCTCATAACATCAAAATATAGTATTAGAGGCATCAGAAACTTAAATATAAAACATTTCATAGTCTTTTGTTTTGCTTTTTGGTTACTTATTAGTATTTTTGCAACCAAAATGAATTAACATTGTATAAATATGAGAAAGAAAATCATTATCCTTAGCCTCGTTTTGGGTGCAACCTTCGCAGCAAACGCACAGCAGAAGGACGGAGGCATCACGCTGAAGATGGTAAGCGAGATTGAGAATGCACAGAAGAAGTCGGCTGCCGACAAGGCTCTTTTCAATGCAATGGCGTCTAACAACATTGACAACCTTGCTACAAACTTTGCTAACCAGCGCGAGTTGGACACTTATTTCAGTGACGAGACTGCAAAACAGTCTATACACGACCAGAAGCAGTCTGGTCGCTGCTGGATGTTTACTGGCATGAACGTGTTGCGCTCTCGCTTTGCACAGATGCACAACGACACTCTTAGCGTTGAGTTCTCACAGGCTTATCTCTTCTTCTACGACCAGCTTGAAAAAGCAAACCTCATGTTGCAGGGTGTTGTAGACAATGCGAAGAAGCCTCTTGACGATATCCGTTTGCAGTTCTTCTTCAAGAATCCTATCAACGACGGTGGTACATTCTGCGGTATTGCTGACTTGGCAGACAAGTATGGTCTTGTGCCTATGAGCGTTCAGCCTGAGACATATTCAGCCGAGAATACTTCACGCATGGCTCGTCTTGTTTCTTCAAAACTGCGCGAATATGGTCTTGAACTTCGCAAGATGGCTAACGACGGAAAGAAACCTGCTGCTATCAAGGCTCGCAAACAGGAGATGCTTGCACAGATTTATCACATGCTGACTCTGACTCTGGGCGAACCTGTTAAGGAGTTTACTTACGCATTTAAGAACAAAGACGGCAAGACCGTTGGCGAACCAAAGAAATATACTCCAATGTCTTTCTACAAGGAAGTGGTTGGCGACCAGCTTAACGGCTCTTTCATCATGGTTATGAACGACCCTCGCCGTCCTTACTACAAGACTTACGAGGTGGAATATGACCGCCACGTTTACGACGGACACAACTGGAAATATGTTAACCTGCCAATGGAAGACATTGAGCAGATGGCTATCGCTGCTATCAAGGACGGAAGAAAGATGTATAGCTCATACGATGTTGGCAAGCAACTCGACCGCAAACGCGGATATTGCGATGTTAACAACTATGACTATGGAGCACTCTTCAACACAACGTTCCCAATGAACAAGGCAGACCGAATTGCTACATTCGACAGCGGTTCTACTCATGCCATGACTCTTACTGCCGTTGACCTTGACGAAAACGGACAACCAAAGAAGTGGAAGGTTGAGAACTCTTGGGGCGGAAGCTGGGGACAGCAGGGCTGCCTGATTATGACAGCTGAATGGTTCCGCGAATATATGTTCCGTCTTGTTGTAGACAAGAAGTATGTTCCTGCTAAGATTCTTGAGGTGGAGAAGCAGAAACCTATCATGGTTATGCCTGAAGACCCACTCTTCCAGATGGATGAATAGTCTTGATTACGAGATTATGTTAGTGGAGTTAAGACAATAGCATTCATTGCGAAAAGTCAACTCGTTAACTTAATAAAATAAATAAAGGGCTAAGTCTTTACGATTTAGTCCTTTTTGTTGTTTATGATGAACCCTTAAAACTTTACTTCCTCATTGCATTATAAGTCATGCACCTGCTAAGCATGAATAACTTGCAGGTGCTTCATCGGATGGCTTCCCCATTCAGAGTCGTTGACAAAACGGAAACCAAGACGAGAATAGAGCCTCTCTGCAAGCGGATTGCCTTTGTCTACTAATAATCCGACAGCAGGAATGCCGAGTGCTCTGCCTCTCTCTATTGTTGCTTTGAGCAGCATGGTCGCGATGCCCTTGCCCCTGTATCTCTCGTCAACGGCAAGGCTGTCTATGTATAGCTCACCCGCTTCAGTCTCGTCGTCGATGTTGGAGAAGTCTTGTCCGAAGTCAGCTTTGGCAGCATCAATGAAGGCTCGGCGCAATCTGTGAAGGTCTGCACCGTCATAGGATGTGGCAATGCCAATCACTTCCTGCTCAGGCGAGAGAGCTACTATAGTATTCCTGTAGCTATACTGTGAGTCGTCGCGCTCAACGAGTCTTGTCATGGTGCGATGGAAATCGTCAAGCGTATGGTTATCGCCTGCGAAATACTGGCAGCAATCATAGTTCATCGCCTTCATTATGAGTGAGGCAATCTTTTCTGCCTGACTCCTCTGTGCCTTGCAAATTGTATATTCCAAATTTATTTAATTAAATCAGTTACCAAACTCTCGTAATCTTCGGTCTTGAGAGGTCGCAAAGATTGAAAGCAGAATTTTTTTTATAATCAGACTTTTTATGTTTCCACCGCAAAAGTAAATAAAAATGCGAAAAATACAAAACTATGAATGTTTTTTCCATGCTATGGAACTGAGATTTGCGATGTTTTTTGCTGTTTTATTCTGCTGAAATTTCAGAAGTGAGCAACTTCAGGGCTTCATGTGTCAACGGGTTAATGTTTTTCCCATCATAGATTTTAAGACGATAAAACGATTATGAAAGCCGATTTTCAATGATGAAACATACATGCCCAGTAGCAAAAAATAGAACCAAATTAGACGAATAAAACAGCGATGGCACGTTAAATCGTATTAAAGAGAAAAGAAAAAACACTAAAAGCAGGGCATAAATAGATTTTTATTACTAAATTTGCACGCAATAAATTTTTTAAGCATCTTTTTTCATTATGTCATCATTTGTTGCAGATAAAATTGTGATGGACGGTCTTACCTTTGACGATGTCCTTCTTATTCCAGCTTATTCAGAAGTACTGCCAAAAACAGTAGAGTTACAAACACGCTTTTCGCGCAATATCAAGCTTAACATACCATTTGTGACTGCCGCTATGGATACTGTCACAGAGTCGGCTATGGCTATTGCCATCGCTCGCGAGGGTGGCATCGGCGTGATTCACAAGAATATGTCGATAGAGGAACAAGCAAGACAGGTTGCCATCGTGAAACGAGCAGAAAACGGTATGATTTACGACCCAGTGACAATTCGCTTGGGCAGTACAGTTAATGATGCGCTTAACATCATGGCTGAGTATCATATCGGTGGTATTCCTGTTGTTGACGAAGAGGGCAAACTGAAAGGTATTGTTACCAACCGCGACTTGCGCTTTGAACGCAGGCTGGACAAGAAAATTGACGATGTTATGACAAAAGAAAACCTTGTCACAACTCATCAGCAGACCGACCTTACTGCGGCTGCACAAATTCTGCAAGAAAACAAGATAGAGAAACTGCCCGTTGTTGATAAGGACTACAGACTTGTCGGACTTATCACATATAAAGATATTACAAAGGCTAAGGATAAACCGATGGCTTGCAAGGATGACAAAGGCCGTCTTCGCGTAGCTGCTGGCGTTGGAGTTACAAACGATACATTGGAGCGCATGCAGGCTCTTGTTGATGCTGGTGCAGATGCTATCGTGATTGATACCGCTCATGGACACTCAAAGGGCGTTATCGAAAAACTTCGCGAGGCAAAGGTCTCATTCCCTTCTATTGATATAGTTGTTGGTAATGTTGCCACAGGCGATGCTGCACGCATGCTTGTTGAGAATGGTGCTGACGCAGTGAAAGTGGGAATCGGTCCTGGCTCAATCTGCACAACACGTATTGTTGCTGGCGTAGGTGTTCCACAGTTGAGCGCAGTATATGATGTATATACAGCACTTAAAGATACTGACATTCCGCTCATTGCTGATGGCGGACTCCGCTACTCTGGCGATATTGTCAAGGCTATTGCCGCAGGTGGCAGCTGCGTAATGATTGGTTCGCTCGTTGCAGGTACAGAGGAAAGTCCTGGCGACACAATCATCTTCAACGGCAGAAAGTTCAAGAGCTATCGTGGTATGGGTTCGCTCGAAGCTATGGAGAATGGAAGCAAAGACAGATATTTCCAGGCAGACACTAAGGAAGCAAAGAAGCTCGTTCCAGAAGGAATTGCAGGTCGCGTGCCTTACAAAGGAACTGTTCAGGAAGTTATTTATCAACTTGTCGGTGGTCTGCGCTCTGGCATGGGCTACTGTGGAGCAGCAAGCATTGGTGCTTTGCACAACGCTAAGTTTACTCGCATAACAAATGCAGGTGTTATGGAGAGCCATCCACACGACATTGCCATAACAAGCGAGGCTCCTAACTATTCTCGTCACGAATAAGTCTTTACTATATATAATAAAATAAGGTATAGGACAAAAGATTAAAGTCTCTTCAGATGTTATGCCTGAGGATTGAGAGTTAAAGGATTATTAATTTCGAAATAAACAGAATTAGAACCAATAAGACAATGAAACGTAAACTAATGGTTGCAGCGCTAATAGCATGCTGCACTATGGTATGGGCTCAGAACGACCCAACTATAATGAAAATCAATGGACAGCCTATTAGCCGCTCGGAATTTGAATATTCTTATAACAAAAACAACTCAGAGGGGGTAATAGACAAGAAGAGCGTTGAGGAATATGTTGACCTCTTTGTTAACTATAAACTGAAAGTTGCAGCAGCATTTGAGGCTGGCCTCGACACGATGCAGACTTTCAAGAAGGAGTTCCTCTCATACCGTGACCAGCAGATTCGTCCAACTTTCATTACCAATGCTGATGTAGAGGCTGAGGCTATGAAAATATACAAAGAGACTCAGGAACGCATCGACGGCAATGGCGGTATGGTTAAGACTGCTCATATCCTGCTTGCTGCAAAACAGCAGGCTCCAAAGGAAGATGTCGAAAAAGCACGTATGCGTGCCGACTCTATTTATAATGTAATTCTTAACGGGGGCGACTTTGCCGAACTTGCACGCAAGTATTCTGACGACAAGCGCTCTGGTATGAACGGCGGAGAACTCGGATGGATTCAGAAAGGCGTGACTGTCAAGGAGTTTGAAAATGCTATCTTCAACATGAAGGTTGGCGAAATAAGTCAGCCTGTAGAGTCTCCTTTCGGCTTCCATATTATCCGTGTAGAAGACAAAGGCAATTTCTTCCCTTACGACTCTGTGCATGCCGACATACTGAAGTTTATTGAGCAGCGTGGAATACGTGAACGTATTATTGACGAAAAACTAAAGAGTCTGGCTGCTGAAACCGAAGGTGCTACAGTTGAGAGTCTGCTCGATGAGCGCACAAAGGAGCTGGAGGCTAACGACCTTGAACTGAAATATCTGAATAAGGAGTATTTTGAAGGTCCTCTGTTGTTTGAAATAAGTAGCAGAACAGTATGGGATAAGGCTGCAAAAGACGAAAAAGGTCTTGCCGAATATTTCAAGAAACACAAGAAGAACTATAAGTGGGAAGAGCCACGTTTCAAGGGGATGGTCTACCATGTTCGCGATGCTGCCGATGTGAAAGCTGTTAAGAACTGTGTTAAGGGACTTGCTTTCGACAAGTGGGCAGAGCGTCTACGCACAACATTCAACAGCGATTCTATCCATCGCATTCGTGTGGAAAAGGGAATATTCAAGAAAGGTGACAACGCCCTTGTTGACAAGCTGGTGTTCAAGACAGATGCTAACCCTAAGAAATTAGATGAATTTCCTATCGACTCTTATTATGGAAAAGTGCTAAAAGCTCCAGAAGACTATACTGATGTACGCCCTCTTGTTACGGCTGACTATCAGGAAGAACTTGAAAAGGCATGGGTAGAAGAACTCAGAAAGAAGTATGAGGTTATTGTCTATCCTGATGTACTCTCTACGGTAAATAATCATTGATGCTCACCAAGAACAATCATATTAATGAGAAATGTAATAAATAAGTGCAGAGCGGTATTGCTTTTGTTTGCAATGGTTGCAGCAATGGCAGTGCAGGCACAGGAAATAGAGACAACAGCAGCCGATTTTGCGGGCAGTGGTAATGTCGTTGATGAAGTTATATGGGTTGTCGGCGATGAGCCTATTCTTCGTTCTGATGTTGAGATTGCACGCTACCAGGCTATGCGAGAAGGCTATCGCTGGGAGCGCGACCCTGATTGTGCTATACCAGAGCAGATTGCTGTTCAGAAACTTTTCTTACATCAAGCGTCGCTCGATAGTATTGAGGTAACTGAGTCTGATGTCTCTCAAGAGGTTGAGGCTCGCCTTAACTATCTCATAAACCAGATGGGTGGACGCGATAAGTTGGAAGAATATCAAGGCAAGTCGCTGACTGAGATGCGCATGGAGATGCATGACGACCTTAAGAATCAACTCACTGTACAGAAAATGCGTGGTGAGCTTGTAAAGGATGTAGCAGTAACTCCTGCTGATGTTCGCCGGTATTTCAAAGATCTTCCACAAGACAGTATTCCTTTTGTGCCTACTACTGTTGAGGTGCAGATTATTTCAAAGAAACCTAAAGTGGATGAGGAGGAAATAAACAAGATTAAGAATGAACTCCGTGAGTATACCGACCGCGTAACAAGTGGCGAGACTTCGTTTGCGACTCTGGCGCGACTCTATTCAGAAGATGGCTCTGCGCGTAATGGCGGTGAGCTGGGCTATACACCAAGAGCAGCGTTAGACCCTGCTTTCGCAAGTGTTGCTTTCAACCTTACCGACCCTAAGAAGATTTCTAAGATTGTTGAAACGGAATTTGGCTATCATATCATACAGCTCATAGACAAGCGCGGAGAGCGTATCAATGTGCGTCATATTCTTCGCAAACCGCATATCTCGGAAGAGGCTATAACTGAAGGAAAGATGAGACTGGACTCTTTGGCTTCAGATATTAGAGCAGGCAAATTTACTTTTGATGAGGCTGCAACATATATATCAGACGACAAAGACACTCGTAATAATCATGGTCTGATGGCTTTCTTTGATGAGAATACGGGCAGCAGAACTTCAAAGTTCCGCATGCAGGATCTTCCTTCTGAAGTGGCTCGACAGGTTGAGACAATGCAGGTTGGCGATGTGTCTCAGCCTTTCACAATGATTGACAACAGAGGCAAGACTGTTATAGCAATCATAAAACTGAAGAACAGAATATCAAGTCATCGTGCTACTATGACTGACGATTTCCAGACACTCAAAGACGTAGTTCTGAGTAAGCGTCGTGAAGAAGTCCTTCATAAATGGGTTGTAGAGAAGATAAAGAACACATACACCCGACTGAACGACCGCTACAAGAATTGCGATTTTGAATATGAAGGATGGATTAAAGAATAGCATCCGCCTCAGTTGCTGAACTTGTTGTTACGGTTCACATTGTAGTCTTATGATTATCAGAAATCAAGATAAAGGAAATACTTTGCTGGCATGGCATAGAATCATCACGTTTATGGTTCTATGCTTGTTTGCTTTGTGCTTGTTTGATGCCGTAGCCGCTCCCTATCAGAAACGAAAGAGAAAGAAACATGTTGATGAACGCATCTATCTTGAACATTCCAATGAGCTATATGCCGACGAGATGACAATGCCAGGTGTGCAGGTCGTCAAAGGAAATGTAAGATTCATGCATCGTGGCGCACGTCTATATTGTGACAGTGCTTATTTCCGTCAGGAAGATAACACGTTTGAGGCATTCGGCCATGTGAGGATGGTTCAAGGCGACACGCTATCGCTGAAGAGTGAGTATGCTTATTATGATGGTCTCGACGAAATGGTAAGAGCCCGCAGAAATGTTGTTTTGCGACATCGTAAGTCAGTGCTTTATACCGACAGTCTCGACTTTGACCGTATGTATAACTTCGGCTACTTCTTTGATGGTGGAAGGCTTAATGACGGAGTTAACAATCTTGTAAGCGACTGGGGAGAGTATAATACAGAGACGCGACAGGCTACATTCTATTTCGGTGTGAAACTGAAGAATCCTGACTATACTATCAATACCGATACTCTCTATTATGATACCCGCCGCCGCATTGCTCATGTTGTTGGTGAGTCGACTATTCTTTCAGACGGAAATACGGTGAAGACAACAGAAGGTTTCTACGACACACGCAGAAATCAGATGCGATTGTTTAGTCGTTCAACAGTTGAAAATGGAGATAAAACAATAACTGGCGACAGTCTTTTCTATAATAGTAAGACTGGTAGCGGAGAAGGGTTCGGCAGAGTTGAGTATGTCGATAAGCATAACAAGAATGAACTTTATGCTGACTACTGCCGATATAATGAACAAGACGGTACTGCATTAGCAACACGCAATGCTCTGGTTGTTGACTATTCACAGCCTGATACGCTTTGGATGCATGCCGACTCCATCCGTCTTGAAACGTTCAATATAAATACAGACTCGATCTATCGCAAGGTTCATGGATACTATCATGTCAGGGCTTTCCGGCAAGACGTGCAGGCTGTGTGCGATTCTCTCGTACTTTGCTCACTCGACTCATCTGCAGTAATGTACCGTGACCCTATAGTTTGGAGTGACGGTCGCCAACTGCTGGGTGAGAAGATTTCTGTATTTGCAGCCGATAGCACTATTCGCTTTGCGCACGTTGAAGGTCAGGCTCTGTCTGTTGAACTAATGAACGATGGTGAACACTATAATCAGGTTGGCTCAAAAGAAATGATGGCATACTTCAATGAAGGTGTGTTGCGAAAGACTGAGGCAATAGGTAATGTGCAGACTATCTATTATCCCATTGATGATAAAGATAGCACTCTTATAGGACTCAACTATCTTGAAACAGACACCCTTCGAATGTTTCTTGATGAAAACCGAAGGATGCAGAAGATATGGACGTCAAAATATAATGCGACAACATATCCGATGAACCAGATTCCTGCAGGAAAAGACAAACTGGCATCGTTTGGCTGGTTTGAAAATATACGTCCGAAAGATAAGAACGACTTGTTTGTTTGGCGTGGAAAAAATGCAGACCAAGTGCTGAAACCTCAGAAGCAGCGTGTTGCTCCGAGAATTACTGACCAGACAAGCAAAGTAGCATCATCAGTACTGGCTGCCCCTGAAGATAAAGAGAAGTCTGAACAATCAAAATAAGTAACTGTAAACAATACGGCAATGAGTGACATTATACAACTACTGCCTGACTCTGTTGCAAATCAGATTGCAGCGGGTGAAGTAATCCAGCGTCCGGCATCAGTCATTAAGGAATTAGTGGAAAATGCTGTGGATGCAGGAGCAAAGAATATCAACATTATTGTTGTTGACTCAGGTCGCACGTCTATTCAAGTAATAGACGACGGTTGCGGTATGTCAGATACTGATGCAAGATTGTCGTTTGAGCGTCATGCCACATCAAAGATACGCAAGGCTGACGACCTCTTTTCTTTGTCAACAATGGGTTTCAGGGGTGAGGCTTTGGCGTCAATCGCTGCAGTTGCGCAGGTGGAACTCAGAACAAGAAAGGCCGATAGCGAATTAGGTTCCAAGCTGACAATATCTGGTTCTCGTTTTATGGGTCAAGAGCCTGTTGCATGTGCAGTAGGCAGTAATTTCCTTGTAAAGAATATATTTTATAATGTTCCAGCCCGAAGAAAGTTTCTGAAGTCGAATGCAACTGAGCTGAATAATATTATTTCGGCATTTGAACGTATTGCACTTGTCTATCCTGATATACACTTTACTCTTCACAGCAATGGTTCTGAATTGTATAATCTTGCAGCAGGAAAATACCTAAAGCGTATTGTTGATGTTTTTGGTAAACGAATAAGTCAAGACCTATTGCCTGTTGATGTTGATACAACTCTTTGTAAGCTATATGGCTTTGTCGGAAAACCTGAGTCGGCAAAGAAAAAAGGAGCCCATCAGTTCTTCTTTATCAACGGCAGATACATGAAGCATCCATATTTCCATAAGGCTGTGCAGAATGCTTTTGAACGTCTTGTCCCCACAGGCGAACAGGTTCCTTACTTTCTCTATTTTGAAGTGCCTGCTGAAAATATCGACGTAAATATTCATCCCACAAAGACAGAAATAAAGTTTGAAAACGAACAAGCTATTTGGCAGATTGTTGCTGCGGGAGTAAAAGAAGCTGTAGGAAAGTTCCACGAAGTGCCATCAATCGACTTCGATACTGAAGGAATGCCGAACATTCCTGTTTATGAGCAAGGCATATCTGGACACGTTCCTATGCCTAATGTTGATATAAATCCACGGTACAATCCTTTTGAAAGCAGCAATCACAAGCGCGTATCAACACATTCCGATTGGGAAAAACTCTATGAGAATGTCAGACCAACGGTAGATCAGACCATCGAAGCTGAGATGTTTGATATAAGCGGTGAGTCTTCAACCGACAGCATTATTGATGAAAAATCGCCATCCCACTATCAGTTTAAGGGACAATTCATTATGACAGCCGTAAAGTCTGGACTTATGATTATTGACCAGCATCGTGCCCACATGCGTATTCTCTATGAGGATTATATTTCGCAGATGAAACAGCACAAGGCCAATGTCCAAAAAGTGTTATTCCCTGAGGTGGTTCAATTCACAAAAGGTGAGGAACCGATAGTTAAGCAACTTTTGCAGCAACTTGCTGACATAGGTTTTGAAATGAACGATTTGGGAGGTGCTGCTTATTCTGTTACAGGTGTTCCAAGTGGTATTGATGGTTTGAATGTGAGCGATGTACTGCACGAAATGGTTGCAAGTGCAGCTGAGCATGACGGTTCAGTCGTTCACGATTTTGCAAAACCTCTCGCCATCAGTCTTGCCCGCCATGCTGCCATACCTTATGGACAGGTGCTGAATAATGAAGAGATGGAAAATGTCATAAACCGTCTTTTTGCCTGCTCAAACATAAACAATACTCCCGACGGCAAGGTGATTCTCACCGTTTTGTCACAACGTGACATAGATAAACTGTTCTGAAAAGAATAATAGCCCCTGCTGTTGGCAGAGGCTATTATTCTTATGTTTCTATTGCTTTGGTTATTGTCTGAATCCTATAATCTTTCTTACTTCACGCAGCGTTGCAGTTGCACTTTCACGTGCTCTGTCAGCTCCGTCTCGTGCAATCTTGTCAAGTAGTTCGGTGTTTGCCGAGAATTCGTTAATGCGTTCACGAATAGGGGCAATAACTTTGACTAAGTCTGCTGCTATTTGCTTTTTCAGGTCGCCATATCTCAATGTGCAGTTATTCCATTGCTCGTCGAAATAGTCGAAAGTCTCTTGTGTAGAACAGATTTTCAGGAAAGTGAAAAGGTTCTCTATCACTTCAGGTCTTTCGCTGTTCATCGACTGCGGTCCCATGTCTGTAACGGCACGCATCACCTTTTTTGTTATGGTCTTGTCGTCGTCGCGCAAATATATGCAGTTGCCTTCGCTCTTGCCCATCTTTCCGCTTCCGTCAAGTCCAGGCACCTTCAGAGCCTTAGAGTTGAAGTAGAAGTTCTGAGGTTCTGGAAACAATTCTACACCATATATATGATTGAATCGGCGTGCACATTTGCGGGCCATCTCCATGTTCTGCTCCTGGTCTTTGCCTACTGGTACCTTCTGTGCGCGGTGCTGCAGGATGTCGGCAGCCATAAGGGTAGGGTAGGTGAATAGGCCTGCATTAACATTGTCGGGCTGCTGGCGTGCTTTCTCCTTGAAAGTAGTCACTCTGCCAAGTTCGCCAATATAGGTATTCATATTCAGAAACAGATATAGTTCCAGGGTTTCCTTAACGTCGCTCTGCACATATATCGGTGCTTTCTCTGGGTTCAGACCGCAGGCAAGATATTCGGCAAGTATTGTTCGTGCGCTCTGCTGAATGTCGCCAGGTTTAGGATGAGTGGTCAGGCTGTGCCAGTCGGCAATGAAGAAAAGACAATCATATTCGTCTTGCATTTTTACAAAACTCTTCACTGCACCGAAATAGTTTCCAAGATGCAGATTGCCAGTCGGACGTATACCACTTACTACTTTTTCCATGTGTAAACAATTGAAATTATTGTTGATTCGATTCTCTAAAACAGTTTTATGAAATGCAAAGTTACAAAAAAGAATAAATATAAAGGCAATAAGCATGTTGAAAATTGGACAAAATGCATGTTTTTTGAAAAAATACTCAAAAATATTTTGTCGTTTCATAAAGAATGCATACCTTTGCACTCGCTTTCAAGAAGCAAGGGCGTTTAGCTCAGCTGGTTTAGAGCATCTGCCTTACAAGCAGAGGGTCGGCGGTTCGAATCCGTCAACGCCCACTTAGGGGTGTTCCCTGTAGTCTGATTTTTGAGATTGCAGGGATTTTTTGTGTCTGTATTTTTTTGTTATGCTAATCTTGTATTCACATTCATAACCCAACACCAAAAACTTGTTTTCATTTCTGTTAGCGTTGTAAAAGCGCATGTGATATTTGTTTCGTCAATATCTTTCATAACAACAGAAATCACACAGGCGTCCCAGATTTTTCTATAATTTTTTCAACTGGAGAGTTGACTTGTAAACTGAAAAACTATGAACTGCTCATTATGCACGATGAACTATAATTGATTGTTAACTCAAAAACTGATAAAAACATTTTTTTTGTGATTGTTTGTCATAAAAACTCGCAATTATTATTAATAATATTGCCAATATTGACATTTAAAACATAAAAAACATATAAAAAGTTTTGTGGTAATGAAAAAAGTTGTAATTTTGCAAAATTAAAAGAACATAATAAAAAACATAATTAACTCATCTATGAAGAAATTAATAACATTGATGTTTGTCCTTATGGCTTACTCAACAGTGTCATTTGCACAAACTAAGAACGAAGCTGAGTTTCATTTCAAGACATTTATTGGATTGATGAACTTCAAGTCAATGGGTAAATCATTAGATTACTATGTTGACTATGCAAGCAAAGCCGGTCTCTCTAAGATTTACGAAGAGAAGGACGGTCGTGAACTCTATTATGTGTGGGCTGATGGCGTGACTTATAAGAAAGGTCACATGACAGAAACCTACAAGAAGGATGGTGATGCTCCTAAATGCCTCAATGTAGACCTTATCGAAAGCGGCAATGGAGTATATTCTCCTATGACTATAACTCTGATTTTCCCAGACAAGAAAGCTCAGCAGAATTTCCGCCAGGAAGGCTTGAACATGGGATGTGTGAATGAGAAGAAAATCTATGCAACTGACGTTGACCCTACATGGAAAAACGTTTCTTGCATCAAGTATGTTAAGCATCGTCTTAATACAAGCTGGAGATACATTTTCTTCTATGAAAAAGATGGTATGAACATGTGTACTTTCCTTTTCTAATACATTATTATATATAATATAAATAAACACAAACATTAAGTATATGAATTTCGTTAAATTTATAGCTGCATCTGCCATCTTATTGGCTACATCAACAGCTACACATGCGCAAAATGCAAGATATTCTGCTCCTGAAAACGACGGACAGTCTTACTGGCTCGACTCCAACCAAGAAGGACGTGACCAGAGGGCACTTCATAAATATAAATTCCTCGATAACTGGTATATAGGATTGCAGGGCGGTGGCCTCTACAACTGGGGAACTAACCAGGGTGAATACGGATTCTTCCGTCATCTCCGTCCTTCTGCTGCATTGCAGTTTGGTAAGTGGATGTCACCTTCAATGGGTATGAGAGCACAGTTGATATATGGTAACAACCGTGGCGTATCTAACACTCCAGACTATAAGACATTCCACTGGCAGTCACTTTCACTCTATGCAGATGGAATGCTGAATCTTACAAATATGTGGTGCGGATATGAAGAAAGCCGTTTCTTCAACTTTATTGTTTTCGCTGGTATCGGTGGCGAGCAGACTTTCAGTTTCAGCAAGCGTGACTGGAACAAAAACCAGACTGCTTTCAATCGTGACCATTCTACACTTCTTGGCTTGAGAGCTGGTTTTATTACACTTTTCAGGCTCAACGACAAGTTCGACCTCAGTTTTGAAATGTCTAACACATGGACTGACGATAGCTATGACGGAGTTCTCTCAAGCCATCGCTGGGACGGACATGTTAATGCTTTCTTGGGTATCAACTACCGTTTCATGAATCCATCTGACGGTGGTAACCATCAGTTCACTTATGCTCGTCTTGACAACTCTAAGGCTGATGCACTCAATAACGAGTTGAACAAGTTGCGCGCAGAACTTGATAAAGCAAATAGAAACATTCCTGTAGAGGTTAGAAACAGCCGTCAGGTTAATGTTCTTGTCTCATTTGAGGACAACTCTACAAGCATAGACAAACTGCAGGAAGTTAACGTCTTCACTGCTGTTCAGGAAATGAGAAAGGTTAACAATAATGCCGACCTTTACATTACAAAGTTAGGAGGTAATAGCTCTAGCGATAATCTTTTCGATAAGCGTGCACAGACATTGAAGAACTCTCTCGTTAATGAGTACAATGTACCTGCTAGCCGCATCATTATCGAAAAAGACCCTGCAAAGGTTGAAGCTGCAAACCCAGTTAGCAGTATTATTCTTTACATCAACGAAAACGGAAAATTAAACTAATAGAAATATCGCTATGAATAAGATAAAACTTACACTGTTGACAGTTCTCTTAGCCACTTCTGTAGGAACTTTCGCAGATAACAATAAATCACAGGTGGCAGACTCTTTGGTTACTCTTCGCCACTATAATTTCTTTGATAATACATTTATCGGACTCTATGTCGGCGACTTTGCTCCGCTGAGCGAGAATGTGCGTCCTCGCGAGTTCTTCAGATTCGACTCTCAGCACATTGGCGGTGGTCTTACTTTAGGTAAGTATTTCTCACCTGCACTTGGTGTGCGCATCGGTGGCTACTACTCTGGCATGACTGGTGTTGCTAACAAGTCTATCGTAGACAAGAATAAGGCTATGGGCTATGACGGACGCGGATACTACAACTTCAAGCATATTGATGCTTTCGTTGACGTAATGCCAAATCTTACTAACATTTTCCTTCCTTATAAGGAGAGCCGCCGTTTCAATGTTATCGGTATCTTCGGTTTAGGTTATACTCATCGTTTCGATATGGACTTGAGCGAGTTCAATAAGATGAAGGATTCTGAAGGTTGGGAGAAGACCATCGATACTAAAAACCGCAACCTCTTTGCTGTTCGCGCAGGTTTGGGACTTAGCTACATGATCTCTAAGACTTTAGATATCGACCTCGATGTGATGGTTAATGCAACCGATGATAAGTATGATGGAATCAGATACGATGATAAGTATGACGGATTTATGTCTGCAATGCTTGGTGTTAAGTATCACTTCCCAGACCACTATGGTGATCATCGCTTCAGATACAGAACACTTACAAACAACCTTGATGATCTGAACAAGCAGATTAATCAGGCACGTATAGATCTTGACAATGCTAGAAATAAGCGTGACATAATTGAGAACCAGCAGCGTATTCTTGAAATGACAGTATCGTTCCCAATCGATAAGTACTATATCTCTGACATTCAGGAGCGTAACGTGGCTGCTGTTGCTAAGTATATCAATGCTCACCCAGAACTCAATGTAGTTATCTGTGGTTTCGCTGATGTTGAGACTGCTTATCCTGCATACAACATGCGACTTTCTAAGCGTCGTGCTACATCTGTGTTCCGCATGCTTGTTGACAAGTATGGTGTTGATCCTAACCGTCTGCGCATTGACTATAAGGGTGATACTGTTCAGCCTTACGACCGCAAGAATGAATGGAACCGTGTAGTAGTATTTGTTCTCGAAACTCCATCAAATAAGAGATAAGAAAAATTTCTAAGAGAATAAAACGATAAGACGACAGAGATTTCGCTGATGCCTGTAATAAATTAATATTATAGCTGAAACATAACGAAATCTTTGCCGTCTTTTGTTCTTTATTATAAGGTCATGAAAGGTGGATTCTTGTGATTCTTGTCGAGGGAAAATAGACACCAGCAATGCTAAATAGTTGAATCATGTTGCAAGAATAGTTTATTCCCTTTCAAATAGGAGTTGAACTAGACTGGTATGGACATCATTTAGCTTTTTCATGCCTATTTTTGCTGATGAAATTAAAATGATAATTCTATTCTGCTATTACCTTATTTATGTAACTTATTCTTAAAACCTTAATTTTGACAAGATAAAAAACAGAAAAAAATTGCATTATAAATAAATATTAGTAAATTTGCATTTTCTAATTAGATAGATAAACATTTAAAAGAATATTATGAAACTCGATGTATTGACTGCTATTTCGCCGATAGATGGCCGCTATAGAAGCAAAACTGAACGTTTGGCTGATTATTTTTCTGAGTATGCTCTTATTCGCTATAGAGTGAGAGTAGAAATTGAATATTTCATTTCATTGTGCGAGATTCCTTTACCTCAGTTGGCTTCTTTCGATGCTAAATTGTTTCCGCAACTTCGCAGCATATATGAGCAGTTTAGTGAGGATGATGCTCAAAGAGTAAAAGACATTGAGAAGATAACTAACCACGATGTTAAGGCAGTCGAATATTTTATCAAAGAAAAGTTTGATGCCATTGGCGGATTAGATAAGTTCAAGGAGTTTATCCATTTTGGACTAACATCGCAAGATATAAACAATACAAGTGTGCCAATGTCAATAAAGGAGGCTTTGGAAGATGTTCTCTATCCACAGTTCACTGAACTTATTGACCAGCTGAAGAATTTTGCTGAGGAGTGGAAGGACATTCCAATGCTAGCAAAGACACACGGACAACCTGCTTCGCCTACACGACTTGGCAAGGAAATACAGGTTTATGTATATCGTCTAACCGAGCAACTGACCCAGATGAAGAACTGTCCGATTTCTGGAAAGTTTGGAGGCGCAACAGGAAACTTCAATGCTCATAACGTTGCTTACCCTGACATTGACTGGAAATCGTTTGCAAATAGTTTCCTGAAGGATAAATTAGGAATTGTTCGCGAGCAATATACAACTCAGATAAGCAACTATGACAACATGGGAGCATTGTTTGATGCATTGCGTCGAATAAACACAATTATGATTGACCTCGACCGCGACTTCTGGATGTATATCTCAATGGAATATTTCAAGCAGAAGATTAAAGCAGGCGAAGTTGGTTCAAGTGCAATGCCTCATAAAGTTAATCCTATTGACTTTGAGAATAGTGAAGGTAATTTAGGTATTTCTAACGCGATATTACAGTTCTTGGCACAGAAATTGCCAGTAAGTAGATTACAGCGCGATTTGACAGACTCTACAGTGCTTCGTAATGTTGGTGTACCATTCGGTCATACTGTCATTGCTGTGCAGAGTACATTAAAAGGTTTGCGCAAACTCATACTTAATGAGGAAAAACTAAATGACGACTTAGAGCAGACTTGGGCTGTTGTTGCTGAAGCCATACAGACTATTTTGCGACGCGAGGCTTATCCAAATCCTTACGAAACACTGAAGGCACTGACTCGAACTAACAAGAAGATGACAGCAGAGACAATACATGAGTTTGTAGAACAACTTAATGTTAGCGAAGAAGTTAAGAATGAACTGCGGGCTATAACACCTCAGTCATATACTGGAATAAATATGTGAGTTTAGAAGTTTGTGATATAATAAACGTAATTTTTAATTTATATTTTTTTCGGGCAATGTCCGACAATCAAAGAAACAAAAGTAAATAGCCAAAGAAGTTTGTTAATTAACCAATTTATATTAAACTATTAAGATTAAATCGATTTAATTCAGATTATTATTAACGCCGTGAGGCCATTAAATTATTGTTAGAAAGGAAGTTTTTTATGGATTTAGAAAAGGAAATCATGTCTGAAAATGTATCAAATGAACATCATTCAGAAGGCCACGAAGGTTATGTGCCTGTAGGTCAGGACAACAAATTCAAGAGAGATGCGTCACGCAATGGAAGACCACAGCGTCCACGCATTCGAACACAAAGAGCTTATTCTACTGAAAGAAACCAGAAAAGAGACGAAGGCGGATTCCGACCAGAAGGCTTTGGAATCGGTCTGCAGAAGAATACTGATCACCAAAGACAGTTCCGCCAACACAACAACTACGGACAGCAGAACAGATACCGTCAGGGGGGAGGATATCATCAGCGTTTCAATCCTCAGCAAAACGACCAAGAAGGATTCCAGTATCGTCAGAATGGCTATCGCCAGAACTATAGCAATGGTCAGAAAGGTGATCAGAAGAATTATCAGTCACGTCAAGGCTATGGTCAGCAGGGCTATGGTCAGCAAGGCTACAACAATCATGGAGGATACCAGCAGCGTGGCGGCTACAACCAGCAGCGTGGCGGTTATAATCAACGTGGTGCTGGCAATCAGCAGCGTGGCAACTTCCGTCAACACACACCTGGATATAATCCTAATGCAAAATACAGTCTTAAGAAGCGCATAGAATATAAGGAACTGCACATTGATCCAAATGAACCAATGCGTCTTAACAAGTTCCTTGCTAATGCAGGCGTTTGCAGCCGTCGCGAAGCTGACGAATTCATACAGGCAGGAGTTGTAAAAGTTAATGGGGAAGTTGTAACTGAATTGGGAACAAAGATTCTTCGTTCTGACAGCGTAGTATTCCATGACCAGCCTGTATCACTTGAAAAGAAGGTTTACGTTCTTCTCAATAAACCTAAAGATTACGTTACAACAAGTGATGACCCACAGCAGCGTAAGACAGTTATGGATTTGGTTAAGAATGCATGTCCTGAACGCATCTATCCTGTAGGACGACTTGACCGTAACACAACAGGTGTGCTGCTGCTTACAAACGATGGCGACTTGGCAAGCAAGTTGACACATCCTAAGTTCTTGAAGAAGAAAGTTTATCATGTATATCTCGACAAGAATGTAACCGCTCACGACCTGCGTCAGATAGCAGAAGGTATCACTTTGGAAGATGGTGAGATTCATGCAGATGCAATTGACTACGCTCATGAGACCGATAAGAGTCAGGTAGGTATAGAGATTCATAGCGGCAAGAACCGAATTGTTCGTCGTATTTTTGAAAGTTTAGGCTACAGAGTTGTCAAACTTGACCGCGTTCAGTTTGCAGGTCTGACAAAGAAGAATGTACGTCGTGGCGACTGGCGTTTCCTTACCGAGAAGGAAGTAGACATGCTTCGCATGGGTGCATTCGAATAATTTGATTTAGAAATAAACATAAGTATAGAATAAGAATAGAGTATAGTTTAGCTCAAACTGTTATAGACTTTTAATGTAATATGCATACAGACCTCTTCTTGAGGTAAATATCTAAAGCTAATATAGCCTATAATGTTTCGCTTTATACAGCTCTTAAAGAAAAATGTATTTGGGAGAATAAAGATAAATGAAACGTATTAAAGTTGTAGATGTTTTGAAGTCTACTGACTTTGGAACAATAGTTAATGTTAAAGGATGGGTTCGTACTCATCGTAGTGGTAAGTCTGTTGACTTCATTGCACTCAATGACGGTTCAACAATTAAGAATGTTCAGATTGTTGTTGATCCTACTAAGGTTGATGATGCAACGTTGAAACTGGTTACAACAGGTTCTTGTATCAGTGTTGTTGGTGAACTGGTTGAGAGTCTTGGTGCAGGACAGTCTGTTGAGATTCAGTGCAATGAGCTCGTTGTTTATGGCACTTGCGGCAGCGATTATCCTATGCAGAAAAAAGGACAAAGCTTTGAAGTTATGCGCAAGAATGCACATCTCCGTCTGCGTACTAATACATTCGGAGCCGTTATGCGCATTCGCCACAACATGGCAATCGCTATACACAAGTATTTCCACGAACACGGATTCTTCTATTTCCATTCTCCGCTTATTACTGCAAGCGACTGCGAGGGCGCAGGACAGATGTTTCAGGTTACAACCAAGAACCTCTACGACCTGAAGAAGGATGAAAACGGAAAGATAATCTATGACGATGACTTCTTCGGACGTTCTACTTCGCTTACCGTTAGCGGACAACTTGAAGGCGAGCTGGGTGCAACTGCATTAGGTGCAATTTACACTTTCGGACCAACTTTCCGTGCAGAGAACTCAAATACACCTCGCCACTTGGCTGAGTTCTGGATGATTGAACCTGAGGTTGCTTTCATCGACCTTAACGATTTGATGGATCTTGAAGAAGACTTCATTAAGTATTGCGTTCAGTGGGCACTCGACAACTGTGCAGACGACCTTGAATTCCTTAACAAGATGATTGACAAGACTCTAATTGAGCGTCTGAAGTCTGTTGTGAAAGGTTCTTTCGAGCGTCTTACATATACTCGTGGTATTGAAATACTTGAAGAAGCTGTCAAGAACGGACGTAAGTTTGAGTTCCCTGTCAGCTGGGGTATGGATCTTGCAAGCGAGCACGAGCGTTATCTTGTAGAAGAATACTTCAAGAAGCCAGTCATCATGACCGACTATCCTAAGGAGATTAAGGCTTTCTATATGAAGATAAACGAAGATGGAAAGACAGTTCAGGGTACCGACGTCTTGTTCCCTCAGATTGGAGAAATCATCGGAGGAAGTGTTCGTGAGGAGAACTACGACAAACTGATGGGCGAGATTGAAGCACGCCAGATACCAATGAAAGATATGTGGTGGTATCTTGATACACGCCGTTATGGCACATGTCCTCATGGAGGTTTCGGCTTAGGTTTCGAGCGACTGATATTGTTTGTGACAGGTATGCAAAACATTCGTGACGTAATACCTTTCCCACGTACTCCAAAATCAGCAGATTTCTAAAAAGTAATCACATATTGTTGAAGGCGCGAAGCAACTTTTATGCTTCGTGCCTTTTTTCGTTTCATTTGTTTAATCGTAATATGTAGCATCTTTATTATAAACATTAGTAAAACGGTTATTCATCTTTTGTATGAGGCAGATAAATTATTAATAATTACTAAATTAGTGTTATCATATAGGGAAATAACGAACAATTTATATAACTTTGCAGCCAATTTGATAAACGTTTTTTAAGATGAATAAATTAAAATTATTTACATTCTCACTTTTAGCGGCATGTTCAATAGCATCTTATGCTGGCGGCATACTTACTAATACTAACCAGAATATTCGTTTCAACCGAATGTTCGCCCGTGAAGGAACCATCGGCATTGATGGCATTTACAGCAATCCTGCTGGTGTTGCTTTCCTTTCTAATGGTTTCCACCTTTCGTTAAACAATCAGAGTGCTTTCCAGACACGTACCATTTGGAGCGGAATGGAACTTAAGGGGCTTGAAGGAACTCCATTCCACAGACCATTTACTCTCAACGGAGGTGATGAGCGAGGCATCAAGAAGTTCAAAGGTGAAGCGTCAGTTCCCTTTCTTCCATCTATCCAGGCTGCGCTAAACTACGACAAGTGGGGCTTTCAGGCAGGATTTGCCATAACAGGCGGTGGCGGTAAGTGTACCTTCAATCGCGGTCTTGGCTCCTTTGAGCGTGCAGTTTCGTTGTTGCCTTTAGTCCTTTCTCAGTATGGACTCGGCTCCGATCAGCCCTCATATTCTGTTGATAGTTATCTCATGGGACGCCAGTATGTTTTTGGTTTGCAGTTTGGTGCTACATATAAAATAAACCCCGACCTTGCTGTCTATGGCGGTTTCCGTTTCAATTATATAACAAACAAGTACGAGGGAAACATCCGAAACATAACAGCCAACATTGGCGGGCAAAACGAGAATGTATATAATTATCTCGGTCAGCGTTCAGAAGACCTTTCAAAAGCCATCCTGCTGCTCAATCAGGCTGCGCAGTCGGCTACCGACGATGCTGTGCGCCAGCAGTATGAACAACAGATACAGCAACTCACCATGACTCAGCGCCAGCTTCTTGGTGCTCAGACTTTAGTTGCCGACAAGTATCTTGACTGCACTCAGACAGGCTGGAGCATCACTCCCGTCATTGGTATTGACTATAGATGGAATAAGTGGAACTTTGGTGCAAGATTTGAGTTTACCACCCACTGCAACATTGAGAACGACACAAAGATAGACGATACTGGTATGTTTGCCGATGGAGTCAATACCCCTGGCGACCTTCCAGGCTTGTTCACTGTCGGTGCCCAATACGAGATTTTGCCTAATCTGCGTGCTTCTGTCGGCTATCATTATTTCCTCGACAAGCACACTCACATGGCTGGCGGAAAGCAGAAACTGCTGAAGCACAACACTCAGGAATATCTTGCAGGTATCGAATACGACATTACCGATGCCATTCAGGTTAGTGCAGGTTTCCAGAAAACCAATTATGGACTAGGCAACGGTGCTTTCCTTTCCGATATGAGTTTCGTAACCAGCAGTTATTCTGTTGGTTTCGGTGCAGGCATCAAGGTTGCAAAGAATGCAACAGTCAACATAGCCTATTTCTGGACCAACTACGACAACTTCAAGAAGTCTTACGACCAGACATTTGAGATGGGTGGAAAGACCATTGAAGCAAGTTGCACAGACGAGTTCACCAGAACCAACAAGGTGTTCGGTGTAGGTCTTGACATCGACTTCTAAGCGTGTTTCCGAGATAATTCAGAGCGTTTTATTTTGTAAAATACAATAAGAAAAGTGGAAGGTTATGTAAGCCTTCCACTTTCTTTATATCTACACCATGCTTGTTTTTTTAGTTCAGGGTTCAGAAAAAAACATACTACTTTTTTCACCCATTTGCAGAAAGTTCTTCTTTCTGGTTGTTTCAAGAAAACTATTATTTCTTTATTCATTAGTAACAATCTGAAACCACATTTTGGATTTTATTCTTTAGCTGGGAGAAAACTTGCAATTTTCAGAGGCGAGTTGGGTAAAAAATTGATTAACTAACCCTGCCAATAACTTAAAAATTCTGGACCGAGAAAAATGAAGTTGCAAAATATGCGAGTATTTTGCGCTTTTGCGCTGTTTTTAGTAAGTCGTTCAATATCAAGACATTATACGTTTCGTCTCATAACTCATAACTGTTAAAAAAGTCAAAGGGCATCTTTCGCAGCGCGAAAGGGCACCTTTGGCACTGCAATATGCCACATATCGCACTGCGATATGCCACGTTTCGCATCGCGAAAGGACACCTTTCACTTTTTCGTTCCTTATGTTCGTTTACATAGTTTAAGCCGATTGATTAACAATTAAAC
>JAGAGD010000042.1 GCA_017627765.1 Prevotella sp.
GGTGTCCTTTCGCGATGCGAAACGTGGCATATCGCAGTGCGATATGTGGCATATTGCAGTGCCAAAGGTGCCCTTTCACACTGCGAAAGATGCCCTTTGACTTTTTTAACACTTATGTATTTTACGATGAAACGTATAATGTCTTGATTACTAACATTTTACCAAAAACGACAAGAAAGCGCCAAATACTCGCATATTTTGCAACTTTGTTTTTCTCGGTCGTAAATTTTTAAGTTATTTGCGGGGTTAGTTAATCAATTTTTTACCCAACTCGGCTCCGAAAATTGCAAGTTTTCCTCTCAGCAAAGGCAAGAAAAGAAAAACTGGTTTCAGATTGTAAGAACGGGAACGGGAAATTTAACGTTAACCTTAACGGGAACTTTAACGGGAACGATAACTTTAACGTTAACTTTAACTGTCAACTAAATAATTATGCATTATGCACTATGAACTGTTAAAGACTATGCACTGTATGTTGCTTGTCTACTTATTCAGTTCAATTCGGAAAGTAGTACCTTTTCCAACTTCAGAACTCTTTACAAATATTCTGCCTCTGTGATATTCCTCTATGATGCGCTTTGCAAGCGACAGTCCCAGTCCCCAGCCGCGTTTCTTCGTAGTGAAGCCAGGAGTGAACACGTTGCGCAGGTCTTTCTTCTTTATTCCCTTGCCCGTGTCGCTCACTTCTATAATTGCATACTTGCTGTTTTCCTCTATGTGTAGAGTGATTCTTCCGCTGCCTTCCATAGCGTCAACAGCATTCTTGCAGAGGTTTTCTATAACCCACTCAAACAGAGATGCGTTCAGCCTTATTATTACGTCGTGGGCGGGAAAGTCTTTTACCATCATTACCTTCTGCGAAGTGCGGCGGTTCATGTAGTCTACCACATGGTCCATCACCTCGTTGAGGCTTGTTGGTACAGGTTCGGGCAGCGAACCAATCTTCGAGAACCTGTCGGCTATGAGTTGAAGCCTTTTCACGTCTTTGTCCATTTCTGGTATAAGCGTGTCGTCAGGATAACTCTCTCTCAGAATCTCTGTCCATGCCATCAGGCTCGATATAGGCGTGCCGAGTTGGTGGGCTGTTTCCTTTGAGAGTCCCACCCACACCTTGTTCTGCTCTGCACGCTTCGACGTGAGCAGTGCAAATATGGCTATGACTACGAAAATCATTACCACTCCGAGCTGTACGTATGGCCATGACGACAATCGCTTCAGCATCACGCTGTCGTCGTAGCATACATATATTGACTCAGGGTCGTCGCCGCTGTCAATGTCAATCTTTATCACTTTTCCGCGCTGTTTCAGTTGGCGGCCTATCGGTGTTGCGTGTCGCAGGCTGTCCTCATAGTCGCGTCCCTGCACGTTGAGGTTGCGGAAGGTAGTAGCCTCGCCGTTCTCGTCAAGCACAATTACGGGAATAGTGTGGTTCTCGTTTATCACCTTCAGCACGAGGTTCAGGTCGGTTGTCTCGTCGGCATTGCTCAGCGAGCGCATAGCCTCTGCCCACACCTCCATGCGGTTGTGCTCTTCGGTGAAGAGGTCGCGCACCAAGAAGTGTGAAACCACGAGCGAAGCCACAGCAATGATTATTGCTGCAATCACGAGAAGAATCTTCACGCGACGAATCTGGTCAGTCCATTGCATACATTATAAATAACGTTTTTTCTGCCGTTTTATTATAGGTGTTTCCTAAAATTGCCCAAATAGACTTTCTTTGTAATTGATTTCCAACCTGTAGAATACCTGTTTCATAGTTAAGAACGTATAAGCCTTTGTTTTCTTGACATGGCTTTTACGGCTGAAGACCGTTTCCTTTTCTCGTGGTAATAGAGTCCTACTTTAGCGTTTTTTCATTGATTTGTTTTGATTGTGAATAAAAAATCGTACCTTTGTAGTCATACATAGAAAAACAAAAAAATACAACAAGATAAGGATATGAACAAGGAAACTATCAGACAGCGCATAGCAGCGCTGCGCGAAGTGATGAACCGCGAACATCTGGCTGCATTCATTTTCCCAAGTACTGACCCGCATAATGGTGAATACGTGCCCGACCACTGGAAGGGCAGAGAGTGGATTTCGGGTTTCAATGGCTCAGCTGGTACGGCTGTGGTTACCATGACAAGTGCTGCGCTCTGGACAGACTCGCGCTATTTCATTGCGGCTGCCGAACAACTCGAAGATACTGGATTTGAACTGATGAAGGAACGAATGGCTGGCACACCTGCCATAAGCGACTGGATTGGCGATCAGCTCCGCGACAGCCGTACTACGGAAGTGGGCATCGACGGAATGACCAATTCGGCAGCAAGCGTAGAGCAACTCATTGCCGATTTGCGCCAGCGCGGAGGACTGACCGTGAGAACCAACTTCGACCCTCTGGCTGAATTGTGGACCGACCGCCCTGCAATTCCTCTCAACAAGGTTGAGATTCATCCTATGGAGCGTGCTGGCGAGTCGGCTCACGACAAGTTGCAGCGCATCCGTCAGGCTCTCCGCCAGCAGCACGCCGACGGTACTCTGGTGTCTGCTTTAGACGACATAGCATGGACACTGAACCTGCGTGGCAGCGACGTACACTGCAACCCTGTGTTCGTTTCCTACCTGCTCATCTCGTCGCAGCGTGCTACATTATATATAAATAAGGAGAAACTATCGGCTGAGGTCGTTGCCTACTTGAAGAAAGAAGGTGTTGACGTAGACGACTACAATAATGTGAAAAAAGGACTGAAGGACTATTTTGAATACAACATACTGCTCGACCCTAACGCCATCAACTACACTCTTTATCATGCTGTGGAGCGTAATATTGTTGCAGCTGCATCGCCTATTCCTTCAATGAAGTGTGTCAAGAACGCAAAGGAGGCAGCGGGTTTTCGTAATGCGATGCTGCGCGACGGCATCGCTATGACGAAGTTTCTCGCCTGGTTGCGCCCTGCTGTTGAGGCTGGAGGACAAACGGAAATGACGGTCGATGAGAAACTGACTGCGCTGCGTGCCGAACAGCCTCTCTACAGAGGACTGTCATTCGACACCATCGCTGCCTATCAGGAGCATGGAGCAATAGTCCACTACGAGGCTACACCCGAAACCGATGTGCCGCTTCGCCCCGAAGGCCTGCTGCTGCTTGACTCAGGTGCGCAGTATGAAGACGGAACAACCGACATAACCCGTACCATCGCACTCGGACCTATAACCGAAGAGCAGAAACGTGTCTACACCCTTGTGCTGAAAGGGCACATCCAGTTGCAGCTGCTCAAGTTCCCTTACGGTGCAAGCGGTACACAACTCGATGCTCTTGCACGCAAGGATATGTGGCGCGAAGGAATGAACTATATGCACGGAACGGGTCACGGCGTAGGCTCATACCTGAATGTTCACGAAGGACCTCATCAGATTCGTCAGGAGTATAAGCCCGAACCTATGCGCGAGGGAATGACGGTTACTGACGAACCAGGAATATATTTTGCAGGCAGGTTTGGTGTACGCATAGAAAATACGCTGCTCACCGTGCCATATATGGAGACGGAGTTTGGAAAGTTCTTGCAGTTTGAAACGCTCACTTTGTGTCCAATCGACAAGACTCCTATCGTGCGCGAAATGCTGACAGCAGAAGAAATAGAATGGCTCAATGGCTATCATCGCACTGTGAAGGAGCGCATATCGCCATATCTTACTGAAGAAGAAAAGGCATGGCTCGAAGATGCTTGCAAGGAGATTTAGGATTAACGAAGACGAACATAAGCAATTAGACGACCTCTAAAAACAATTAAGATATGGATGAAATACAAGAATTTCGCGCGGCAGTGCTGAAGATTTTGCTTGAGGCTAAGGACAAAAAGGGCGAACCGCGATTTACTGAGAGTGATGCAAAGAGACTCTTGGCTGAGTTGCGCGACGACGAAATAAAAGACGGACTGCCTTTCAACACACCTGAGGATGTTGCCGAAGTGCTGCTCGAAGTTTAGTCTGCCTGCATGAATAACTTATATAAGTCTCGTAAGTGCTAAGCCTGTGAGGTGAGAGATGGCAAGTTATAGGGGCAATAGGTGAAGTTTTTACGTTATGATATATAATGTAGTATATTCCTATTAGGCTCTTAGAGCGATGCTGCATGATAGACATTAAAGCCTTACGAAACTGAAGTTTGCAATGGTTTAGTAATATAATAATGGAACTACTGACAACAATTAACGATGCGGTGTGGACTTATTTCCTCATCGGAGTGCTGATTTGCTGCGGTCTTTATTTCACTATAAAGACACGAGGCGTGCAGTTCAGAATGATAGGGGAGATGGTTCGCCTGCTAACCGACTCTGCTACGGGCAGCAAAGAGCAGAAGCATATTTCCTCGTTTCAGGCGTTTGCCGTTTCGGTTGCCACTCGTGTGGGGACAGGAAACCTTGCAGGAGTAGCAACGGCAATAGCCATTGGCGGTCCTGGCTCGGTGTTCTGGATGTGGTGTATTGCGCTTATCGGTTCGGCAACAGCCTTTGTAGAGTCTACGCTGGCGCAACTCTATAAACGCCGTTCCACCGACTCGTTCATCGGAGGACCTGCCTACTACATCTTGCATGGCCTGCACAGCAAGTGGATGGCTGCCCTTTTTGCTATTCTGCTGACGCTGACTTTCGGACTTTCCTATAACTCTATTCAGAGCAATACCATCTGCTCTGCCATGAATGAGGCTTTCGGCTGGAGTCCTACTGTTGTGGGCATCGTGATAACCGTAGTCGCATTATTTATCGTTTTCGGCGGAATACAGCGCATAGCCAATGTCAGCAGCGTCGTTGTTCCTGTAATGGCAATAGGTTATTTCATCTTGGCTGCGGTAATTATCATCATGAATATCTCTCACGTTCCACACATCCTGCGCCTTATTGTGGAAGATGCTTTCGGTTTTAAGCAGGTGGCTGGCGGAGGGCTGGGCATGACTATAATGACAGGAGTCAAGCGTGGACTTTTCTCAAACGAGGCTGGAGAGGGCTCTGCTCCAAACGTTGCAGCAACAGCAGCGACTAGTCACCCAGTGAAACAAGGGCTGATTCAGGCTTTGTCAGTATTCACCGACACGCTGCTTGTGTGCAGTTGCACAGCTTTCATCATTCTGATAAGCGGACTTTACACATCGGGCAGCAACGGAATAGCACTGACTCAGAGTGCTCTCCATCAGCAGATAGGCTCGGCAGGACCAATATTCGTTGCCGTTGCCATCTTCCTTTTCGCTTTCAGCAGCATCATTGGCAACTACTATTACGGAGAAGCAAATATACGATTCTTGAGCAATAGCAAACGGCTATTGACTGTCTATAGATTTCTTTCAGCAGGAGTGTTTGTCATGTGGGGAGCTATTGCTTCGCTCGAAGTGGTGTGGGGAGTAGGCGATTTGTTCATGGCTGCGCTGACTGTGTGCAACCTTGTGGCAATCACTTGGCTTAGTCGCTACGTCTTCCGCTTGCTCTCCGACTACAGAAAGCAAAAGCGTGAGGGAATAAAAGAACCTGTTTTCAGAAAGGATAAACTGCCAGAGATAGCTGAAGATATAGAGTGTTGGGAATAGATGGCAATTGTCATCTGCCCCCAACACTTAGTTTTTGTTTATTTTTTGTCTTCCTCTAAATACCATTTAGAGTATTCTACATAGTGCTTTGCAAATGATTCTGCTTGGTCTGGGCGTGTCATCTTGATGAATTTTGCTGGTACACCGCCCCATATTTCGTGGTCGCCTATCTTTGTTCCGCCAAGAACTAACGCACCGGCTGCTACCACTGCACCAACGCCAACCTCAGCATGGTCGAGAACAGTAGAACCCATGCCAATCAAGCAACCTCTGCGTAAAACGGCTGCATGGACTGTTGCGTTGTGGCCGATGGTAACATCGTCTTCCATAATTGTTGGTCCTGTACGGTTTGTTACGTGAACTACGGCACCGTCTTGAACATTGCAACGGTTGCCCATTACTACTGGTGCTACGTCGCCACGCACAACAGCGTTGAACCAAACCGAACACTCATCGCCCATCGTCACTTCGCCTACGATGGCAGCATTCTCACTGAAATAGCAATCCTTACCAAACTTTGGAGTAAGTCCTTTTATTGATTTTATTATTGCCATTGTTTCCTTTATTGTATTTATTTGTTGTTTATGACTTTGCTAATTCTTTTCAGCCCTTCCATCATCTGACTGCGAGGGCAGGCTAAGTTTAGGCGTATATATCCTTCGCCAGTCTTGTCTCCGTACATCGTTCCGCTGTTTACCATCACCTTTCCTTTGTTCAGCAACTCGTCTGTCAGCTGGTCTGAAGTCTTGCCTGTGGATGTAATGTCAACCCATACAAGGTAGGTTCCTTCGAGAAGGCTTACGCTGAGTTGAGGCATCTCTTCTGAAACAAACTGCAACAGGGCTTTGTAGTTGCCTCCGATGTAGTCGTTGAGTTGGTCGAGCCAGTCCTCGCTCTCGTTGTATGCAGCCATTACTGCTTCAACTCCGAATGGATTTACATCGCAAATCTCATTGTCGTTGATGGCGCGGTCGATGAGTTGGCGCGTAGCCTCGTCGTTGCAAATGATGTTTGAAGTCTGGAGTCCTGCTGTGTTAAACGACTTAGAAGGCGAGCAGCAGGTAATGGAGTTGTTGAGGCACTTACTTGAAATGCTTGCAAAAGGAATATACTCATAGCCCGACATGACAAGTTCGCAGTGTATTTCGTCAGCAACGACACGCACACCGTTGCACTGACAGATGTCGTTCAGCCGTTCCAGTTCCTCGCGTTTCCATACTCTTCCCGCAGGGTTGTGGGGGTTGCACAGTATGAATAGTTTAGCCTTGTCGTAGCTGCAAGCGCGTTCAAGAGCATCAAAATCCATCTCGAAAGTGAAAACCCCTTTATTTCCCTCTACGGGAATACGGCGCAAAGGTGCTTCAGAAACCTCACATCCGTTGTTGCGTATTGACGAGAAGAAGCAGTTGTAGACAGGAGTCTGAACGACAACACGGTCGCCTGGCTTAGTCATTGCCTTGACTATGGCAGACAGCGCAGGCACAACGCCAGTAGTATACATCATCCATTCGCGCTCAATCTTCCAGTTGTGGCGGCGGCTGAACCAGTTTATCACACTGTCGTAGTATTTCTCTGGCACGCGAGTATATCCGAAAACGCCATGCTCAACACGTCGGTTAATTGCATCAATGATAGGTTGCGCAACACGGAAGTCCATGTCGGCAACCCACATTGGAATGACATCTTCGGAAGGCATGGAGTCCCACTTGTAGCAGCCAGAGCCCCATCTGTTCACCTTTTCGTCGAAATTATACTTCATGTTGGCTTTTATTTTTTCCTGATTACAATCTCGCAGTCGTTTGGAGCGAGTACATTCTCGTCGATAGTAACCGAACCTATCTCGTCGGCAACGATTCTGCCGCTTGTAGGATTCTTTATGTTAGTGATGCTTCCGCGAATGTATGCCTGCAATGTTGAGTACTCAAAAGCACGGTCGCAGTCAGGTCCGAAGGTGCAATCCTCAAGTATCAGGTTGTCGGCATAGCAGAGAGGCTGCTCGCCTGTGATGTGGCAGCGAACAAGTTTAAGGTTCTTTGAGTGCCAGCCTAAGTACTCGCCGTTCAGTTCTGAGTCGTAAATAGTAACGTTTTCAACCTCCCAGAAAGCATCTTTAGTAGTGATTTTTGCATTGTGAATCTCAACATTCTTGACATACTGGAAAACGTATTTTGCATCGCTTACGAGTCCGTCTACATAGATATTCTCGCTGAACATGAACGGATAGGTGCCGCCTTTCAGCGTAACGTTCTTTACTTTGAGGTTCTTTATCTTCCAGAAAGTCTCGTCAGCATCGTTGATTTCAACATTCTCCAGCTCCAGATTCTTCTGCTCGCGGAATAGTTTTGGAGCGTTTATCACTGTGTTTTCAACGCGCATATCGTCGCTGTACCAGATGGCTGAGCGAGAACCTGGCTCGAAAAGACAGTCTTTTATGAGCGAGCGGTCAACGTGCCAGAATGGGTACTTGCCTATAAACTTGCATCCTATTGCCTCAATGTCGGAGCAATGCTTAATGCCTGACTCTCCCTCTGTTATGGTTACGTTTACTAATCGGGTGTCGTGGATGGCAAACAATGGGCGCTCGCCACCGAAACTCTGGTCTTTAATTTCTTTCATATCTTGATTTATTTATTTGTTGTTTCTCTATGAAAATGATTAGATATTATTTACATTATAAATACAAATATCGTGCCAAGCCGCTGGTTTTGCCATGACTAATTGCTCGGAACATGGCAATAATGTGGTAAATCAATATGCTATGGCTGCGAAATGTTAGCAGAGTAAAACCGACACAAGCCGATGCACGGTGGTGCGGTCGGCTTGTGTCGGTTAGTTTTTGGTTTATAGAAAGATATTGATTAAGGCTACAAATGGTTGGATGTTGCAGCGATTCAGAAATGTTATAAAGCCATTCTGTGATTTTGTTTATTTTCCTGCGTGTGCCTCTACGACGTTGACAACATAGTCGCCAAGCCGCTCACACTCGTTGATGATGTCCATATAGAGTGTTCCTACAACATAGTCGTAGAGGTGGTCGTTAACGTCTGCCATGTTCTGCTCGCGCAGTTCGTTGCGCAAAGAGTTTATTGACTGCTCAATCTCCATAGTGCGCGACGTGCTGCCTGTGTTTATCTCGGTCTGCAAAACGCTGCCCATCTCTTTTATGCTGTCGCCCGTCAGTTGCAGCATGGCATTGATGCGAGTCTCCAGCTGAGGCGTGAAAGGCTTCTTCTCCGTATAGTGTCGGTTGAGCGTTCTCGCTATGTTGTAGCATGCGTCGCCAATACTTTCAATCTCGCTCACCTCGCGCATCATTGAGCGTATTGCCGCTTTGGTCTCGTCAGACAAGTGAGCGTCGCTTACATGTTCGAGATATTCGGCTATCTCCAGTTCCATTCTGTCGGAAATGCCTTCATATTTCTCTATTCTGGAGTATAGTTTTATGAAGTCGTCGCCGTCTTTTGCCACCAGTTCCTGAACCATTCCGAACATTCTGTCTATGCGTACAACAAAATGGCTGATTTCCTTCTGCGCCTGAAGTACGGATATTTCTGGAGTGCGCATCACGGCGGTGTCAATATATTTCAGTCTTACTGGTGCTTCTGCCATTTCGTTTCCGTCTGCGTCCTTAGCCTTGATAACCTTGCAGACAATCTTCTCAATCTGCGGAATGAAGCCTATGAGAATTGCAGTATTGGTGACATTGAAGCATGTGTGGAATGCTGCCAGCACAACGCTCAACTTGGCTGCGTTGGCAAGAAAGGCTGCCTGTCCCACTGCTTCCTTAGTCATATTGACGTCGTATCCAACAAGTCCGCACACCATGTCGATGAAAGGATGGAACACAATAAGCACCCAGCACACTCCGAAGAGGTTGAAAAACATGTGGGCAAAGGCTGCTCGCCGAGCCTGTGTGCTTGCTGTCAGCGCAGCAAGGTTTGAAGTTACGGTTGTGCCTATGTTCTCTCCCATTACCAGTGCTATGCCTTGATATATAGGCAGCGCTCCCGACGAACATAGAATCATGGTGATAGCCATTACTGCGGCTGACGACTGAACGCTCATTGTGAGTATTCCGCCTATGAGCAGGAAGAGCAGGGTGGTGGAGAAGCTGTGTGGGTCGAAACTCGCAAAGAAGCGCAAAACGGTCTCGTTCTCGCCAAGTTGCATGTCTACACCCGTCTGTCGCAGCGTGCCTAAGCCCAAGAACATGAAAGCAATGCCGAAAAGGAAGTCGCCAAGACTCTCGTGCCGCTTGCGATAAACTAAGAACATGGCAACGATGAAGGCAGGCCAGACAAAGTCGGTTATGTTGAAAGAAAAGCCAGCAGACATAATCCAAGCCGTCATTGTCGTTCCGATGTTGGCTCCCATTATCACTGAAATGGCTTGTGCAAGTGTGAGTAGTCCTGCGTTTACAAAAGAAACCGTCATTACGGTCGTGGCTGTAGAACTCTGTACTGCTGCTGTTACTGCAACTCCTGTGAGCATACCCGTAAAGCGGTTTGTTGTCATTCTGCCAAGTATGCTTCGCAGTTGTGCACCAGCCATCTTCTGGAGTGCATCGCTCATTGTTTTCATTCCGAATATGAGCAGGGCGAGTGAACCTAGCAGACGGAAGGCAATCAATAGGTAATCTTCATTGTTCATCTAATGCCAATAGTTGTATTTTAATATAAAAATGTATGCAGTGCTAAAAGAATAATAGCAATAAAGCCGATGCAAAATTACGTTTTTATAACCATATAGATGTTAAAAAAATGTTACGATTATGTTACAATCGCGTTCTCGTAGCAGCATCCTTAATACTTTTTACTTTATTTTTTTCACAAACCGCCATGAGCAGTTTGCCAAGCTCACTGCTCGTTCTCTCGTGCTCGTCGCTCCTCGTCGATAAGCTGGAAGTCTTTCTTGCGCAATACGAATGAGTTTGAAAGGTATTTCTCCCTGACAACCTTGTTCTCGGCAAGTTCCTCAGGCTTTCCCTGAAAGAGGATTCTTCCCTCGAAGAGCAGGTAGGCGCGGTCGGTTATGGTTAGAGTTTCCTGCACATTGTGGTCGGTTATGAGTATTCCTATGTTGCGGTACTTCAGTTGCCAGACAATATGCTGAATGTCCTCAACGGCTATAGGGTCAACACCGGCGAAAGGTTCGTCAAGCATGATGAACTTAGGGTCGATGGCAAGACATCGGGCTATCTCTGTTCTTCTGCGCTCTCCTCCCGAAAGGCGGTCGCCATAGTTCTTTCTTACCTTTTCGAGACGGAGGTCTCTGATGAGGCTTTCCAGTTTCCGCTCCTGATAGTCGCGTGGACGACCAGTCATTTCGAGCACGGCCTTTATGTTGTCTTCCACTGTCATCTTGCGGAATACAGATGCTTCCTGAGGCAGGTAGCCAATGCCAGCCCTTGCTCGTTTATATACAGGAAACTGTGTTATGTCTTGCTCGTCGAGGTAGACATGACCGTCGTTTGGAATAATCAGCCCCGTAGTCATATAGAACGAAGTGGTCTTGCCCGCACCGTTAGGGCCAAGCAAGCCAACAATCTCGCCTTGCTTCACGTTGATAGACACTCCGTTTACTACAGTTCTTCTGCCATATCGCTTGACGAGGTTCTCTGTTCGAAGCGTCATCGCCCCTTCTGTGCGCTCCATGACTGGCATTGTTTCTTTGCTCATCGCTATTTGTCTCTTTTCGTTTATGGGTGCAAAGATACTAATTTAATTGATAATTGGCAATTAACTTTGACTTTAACTTTAACTGGAACGATAACTTTAACGTTAACCTTGTCTTTAATTTAAAGACCAGCCACTCATAGCTGATGAATAGTTCCCGTTATCGAGACCGTTCCCGTTAGAACTCTTTCAAATTGAAAGCAATTTTTCGTTTCTTGCCTTTGCTGAGCGAAAAACCTGCAATTTTCAGAGCCGAGTTGGGTAAAAAATTGATTAACTAACCTCGCAAATAACTTAAAAATTCTGGACCGAGAAAAATGAAGTTGCAAAATATGCGAGTATTTTGCGGTTTCTCGCTCTTTTTAGTAAATCGTTCAATATCAAGATATTAAACGTTTCGTCGTGAAATACATAAGTGTTAAAAAAGTCAAAGGGCACCTTTCGCAGTGTGAAAGGGCACCTTTGACACTGCAATATGCCACATATCGCACTGCGATATGCCACGTTTCGCATCGCGAAAGGACACCTTTCACTTTTTCGTTCCTTATGTTCGTTCACATAGTTTAAGCCGATTGATTA
>JAGAGD010000043.1 GCA_017627765.1 Prevotella sp.
CGATATGTGGCATATTGCAGTGCCAAACGTGCCCTTTCACACTGCGAAAGATGCCCTTTGACTTTTTTAACACTTATGAATCATGAGGCGAAACGTATAATGTCTTGATATTGAACGATTTACTAAAAACAGCGAAAAGCCGCCAAATACTCGCATATTTTGCAACTTCATTTTTCTCAGTCCAGAAATTTTAAGTTATTTGCGGGTTTAGTTAATCAATTTTTTACCCAACTCGGCTCCGAAAATTGCAGGTTTTTCGCTTGGCAAAGGGTATTTTACTGAAAATGCTTTCAGATTGAAAGAACTTTAACGGCAACTAATCCAACGGGAACGATAACGGGAACGGGAACCTTAACTTTAATAATTATTCCTTAATCTTTAATCGTCCACGATGCCATTGCATCATGTAGACATACACCTCAGTCACTTCGTGACAGCTCCCCTAACTTAGGGGAGCAATTTATTTATTTGAGTATTTAATCGCACACTGATTTGTTTAACGGGAACGGGAACAGAACTTTAACGTTAATCTTAACGGGAACGGGAACTCATAACTCACGACTTACAACTTAATAACTTAATAACTCAACACTCATAACTCATAACTCATAACTCACATTCCTTAATCATTAATCCTGCATAACTTTAGCGTATCTACACAAAAAAAGCATAGCGACGTCAATCAGTGATGTCGCTATGCCTGAATACTTATTATGTTATGTCTTTTATTTCTATGAAACCTAATTAGCCATTTCGGAAATGAACTTGATGCGGATTAGTCTTATCTCATCTTCAGGATAGTCTTCGCCTAACTCGTTGATGGCTTCTTTTAGTGCATCGGTCTCGCTATCGCTGAAATAGTCGTAGATGTCGTCGATGCGGTCGTCGTCCATGACTTCCTCGATATAGTAGTCGATGTTGAGTTTTGTTCCGCTATAAACAATAGCCTCTATCTCGTCGAGCAGGTCTTCAAACTCAATGCCCTGCGCTTTGGCTATATCGTCTAAGTCGATCTGACGGTCTATCGCCTGAATGATCTTGACTTTCAGCATAGACTTCTTTGCCACAGTCCTCACCCTCAGTTCTTCAGGTCGCTCAATTGAGTTTTCCTCGCAATGGCGCTTGATGAGGTCGCAGAACTCTGCACCATAGCGTTTTGCCTTGCCCACACCTACTCCCTGAATGTTCTGAAGTTCCTGTAAGGTGATAGGATACATGGTTGCCATCTGCTCAAGAGAGATGTCCTGGAAGATGACGTAGGCTGGAACCTTAAGACGTGCAGCCATGTCCTTGCGCAGGTCTTTCAGCATGGCATAGAGCGTAGGGTCGAGAGCATTTCCGCCGCCTTCAACACTCTCATCGTCGAAGTCTTCATTAAACTCCTTGTCTTCTACTATAGGGAATGAGTGGGGCGACTTCAAGAACTGCTTTCCGGCAGGCGTTAGCTTCAGGAGTCCGTAGTTCTCAACCTCTTTCTTTAGATAGCCGGCAATGAGTGCCTGACGTATAACTGGGTTCCAAATCTTTGGCGACTCGTCTTCGCCCAAGCCAAACTCTTCGAGCTGGTCGTGATGGTGGGAAACGATGTCGTCGGTGGGTCTGCCCTTAACGAAATCAATAATATAGTTGGTCCTGAAGTTCTCCTTAACGGCAGCAACAGCCTTAAGCACGATGACGAGGGCATCTTTGCCTTCAATCTTCTCCTTAGGATGCAGACAGTTGTCGCAGCATCCGCAGTTGTCTTTATCGTACTCCTCGCCGAAATAGTGGAGCAGCATCTTTCTGCGGCAAACCGAAGACTCGGCATAGGCTGCCGTCTCCTGCAAGAGCTGTCTGCCAATGTCCTGTTCGGCAACAGGTTTGCCCTCCATGAATTTCTCCAGTTTCTGCAAGTCCTTATAGGCATAGAACGTGATGCACTTGCCTTCGCCACCGTCGCGTCCTGCTCGTCCAGTTTCCTGATAGTAGCCTTCAAGGCTCTTAGGAATGTCGTAGTGGATGACGAAGCGCACGTCGGGTTTGTCGATTCCCATACCGAAGGCGATGGTAGCGACGATGACGTCAATCTTCTCCATGAGGAAATCGTCTTGTGTCTGTGAACGTGTAGCCGAGTCGAGACCTGCATGATAAGGCGATGCTTTTATGTCGTTGGCACAGAGTATGGCAGCAAGTTCTTCAACCTTCTTGCGCGACAGGCAGTAGATGATGCCGCTCTTGCCAGCGTTCTGCTTCACGAACATTATGATCTGCTTGTCTATGTCGTTGGTCTTAGGGCGTACTTCGTAGTAGAGATTAGGGCGGTTGAACGAGCTCTTGAACTCGTCGGCATCGAGAATGCCAAGACTCTTTTTTATGTCGGTGCGCACCTTGTCGGTAGCAGTAGCCGTAAGCGCAATGACCGGTGCAACGCCAATCTTCTGTATTGTTGGGCGGATGTTGCGATACTCTGGGCGGAAGTCGTGTCCCCACTCAGAGATGCAATGGGCTTCATCAATAGCATAGAACGAGATCTTGACACCTTTCAGGAACTCAACGTTCTCTTCCTTGTTGAGCGATTCGGGAGCAACGTATAGAAGCTTGGTCTTGCCAGCAAGGATGTCGGCCTTCACCTGATCGATGGCAGCCTTGTTGAGGGAGGAATTGAGATAGTGGGCTATGCCTTCTTCCTCGCTCATGCCGTTGATGACATCGACCTGGTTTTTCATAAGTGCAATAAGTGGGGATATGACTATTGCCGTTCCCTCCATAATAAGTGAAGGCAACTGATAGCAAAGCGACTTGCCTCCACCTGTAGGCATGAGCACGAAAGAGTTTTTGCCAGCCAACACGTTTCTGACAATTGCTTCCTGATCGCCTTTGAACTTATCGAAACCGAAATGGTGCTTTAGTTGTTCTATTAGATTGGGTTGATTATTCATATTTGTTTTTCCTCCTTATAATAATATAGTATAAGTGGCAATTCCTACTGCTTTTGTATCATTATAGGTGCAGGACTGATAAAGGGGAGCTGCACCGATATGTGTTTTCTTACTCATTGCTTGCATGCGACAGGTTCGACTTTTCCATCTGCTGACGGGCATAGTCGAGTGTCACAGTGTACTCAGTGACTTTCTTTGAAGGCAACTCGAACATGGCTTCCATCATGATGCTCTCTGCTATTGAGCGCAAGCCACGCGCACCGAGTTTATACTCTACAGCCTTGTCTACGATATAGTCGAGCACATCGCGGTCGAACTTCAGTTCTATTCCGTCGATGGCAAACAGCTTCTTATACTGCTTTATAATAGAATTCTTAGGCTCTTCGAGAATGCGGCGCAGGGCTTCTCTATCGAGCGGGTTAAGATAGGTCAGTACGGGCAGACGGCCTATAATCTCTGGTATTAGTCCAAACGACTTGAGGTCTTGCGGCAGGACATACTGCATGAGATTTTCCTTGTCGATGGTCTGAACATGCTCTACTGACTCAAATCCTACTACATGGGTGTTGAGTCGCTGGGCTATCTTACGCTCTATGCCATCGAAGGCTCCACCACAGATGAAGAGGATGTTGCGGGTGTTGACATGGATGTAGTCTTGGTCGGGATGCTTGCGGCCTCCCTTTGGCGGCACGTTGACCATTGTGCCTTCGAGCAACTTGAGCAAGCCCTGCTGGACTCCCTCGCCACTGACATCGCGCGTGATGGAAGGGTTGTCGCTCTTGCGGGCTATCTTGTCAATCTCGTCGATGAAGACAATGCCTCGCTGGGCTGACTTCAGATTGTAGTCGGCTACCTGAAGCAGACGTGAGAGAATGCTCTCAACATCTTCGCCTACATAGCCTGCCTCTGTAAAGACTGTGGCATCGACAATGGTGAAAGGTACATCGAGCAGGCGGGCTATGGTGCGAGCCATAAGGGTCTTGCCCGTACCTGTGGAGCCAACCATGATGATGTTGCTCTTCTCTATCTCTACATCGTCGTCGGTGGCAGGCTGCTGGAGTCGCTTATAGTGATTGTAGACGGCAACGGAGAGGAAACGCTTTGCCATGTCCTGTCCGATGATGTACTGGTCGAGATATGCTTTTATCTCTGTAGGACTCGGAACATTGAAACTGTGAACATCGTCGTCGCCCTGATTACCTCCAAGCTGGTCTGCACTGTCAAGAGTCTGGTTTACTATCTCGTAGGCTTGTCGCGCACAGTCGTCGCAAATAAAACCGTTGATACCAGTAATGAGTAAACTGACTTCGCGCTCCCCCCTGCCACAAAAGCTACATACTTTCTTAGCCATTATTTCGCAGGATTTGGAGTTACGTCGTTTTCGTTTTTCAGGTCTTTGTTACGTATCAACACTCGGTCAATCATTCCATACTCGCGAGCTTCTTCGGCTGTCATCCAGTAGTTGCGGTCGGAGTCGTTCCAAACCTTATCGAATGGTGTGTGTGAGTGTTCTGAAATGATTTTATAGAGTTCATTCTTGAATTTCAGGATTTCCCTTGCTTCTATCTCAATGTCGGAAGCCTGACCCTGCACACCACCTAATGGCTGATGAATCATGACGCGGCTGTGTGGAAGGGCTGAACGCTTGCCTTCGGCACCGGCTACGAGGAGTACGGCAGCCATTGAGGCAGCCATGCCAGTGCAGATGGTTGCGACATCGCTCGAAATGAACTGCATGGTGTCGTAGATGCCAAGTCCTGCTGTAACGCTGCCACCAGGAGAGTTGATGTAGATTGAGATATCCTTGCCTGGATCGGCAGAGTCGAGATAGAGAAGCTGCGCCTGGAGTGTGTTGGCTGTATAGTCGTCGACCTGTGTACCCAAGAAGATGATGCGGTCCATCATGAGGCGTGAGAACACGTCCATCTGAGTTACGTTGAGCTTGCGTTCTTCAAGGATATATGGATTCACATACTGTGCTTGTGCCTTCATAACGTCGTCGAGGACCAAGCCGTTCATTCCAAGATGCTGGGTTGCATATTTTCTAAAATCGTTTATCATATTCATTTTCTAATCTTTCTTTAAAATGATTGTAAATCTGATGAATTAGCAGGCGGAAAAGAGGTATTCCGCCTTTTACGTTTTACAAAATTAAGAAAAAAAATTGATTAACAAAAAAGATGACAATATTTTTTTCAATTATCTGGGGAATTATGCCACAGAAATCACTATAGCAGTAAAGATTGAGAATTTATTGGGGAGGAAGGAAAGGGAAAAGGCTGACAGCATACGATTTTGCTGTATATATATAAGGTATATGGCTAATTGCAAGATTCTCTGACTGGCGACATAGGAAAGCATTATGGAAATCGGGAATAGGAAGTGGCGGAAAGAATAATGTATTGATGCGACTGATTAAAACAAAAAAAGCCTGCCCACACATATCGTGCAGGCAGACCAAACAACGTGAATTATGAAAAATTTATAGAAAACTTATTATTTCTTATTTCTCTTCGAACAGCTTGTTGAAGTCGTCTAAAGAGACTGTCTTCTGTGTGAGTTTCATTACACCTTTCAGAGCTGCTGTAAGCTTCATATCAATGGCACGGTCAACAAATGCCTGAACCTGTTCTTGCTTCTTGAGCATGTCAGTTGCATAGTTGTCAAGATATTCTTCTGGAACATTTGTCATGCCATACTGAGCGAACTGAGCGCGAGCTGCTTCTTTGGCTGCACCCTTGATGTCGTCTTGCTCTATCTTGATGTCGTTAGCCTGAACGAGCTGCTCCTTGATAAGATGCCACTTGAGTTCCTTAAGCGAACCTGCGAAGTTCTTCTCTACGAAATCTTCTTCGCGGTCTTTGTTGTTGTTCTTCATGATACGCTTGAGAAGCTCTTCAGGGAACTGAAGTTCTCCAACCTTGTCTTCAGCATACTTGCGAACATCGAGAAGGAAACGATAGTCGCTGTTTCCAGCAAACTGAGCCTTGATGCTTTCTGCTATGCGGTTGCGGAACTCTTCTTCTGACTTAACTTCACCTTCGCCGTAGATTTGGTCGAAAAGCTGCTGACCAACTTCTGCCTTAACGAAGCGTGAAATCTCGGTGATCTGATATGTAAAGTCTGCATCAATATCCTTAACTTCTTCTTTCTTAACCTTCAAAAGTGATGCTATCTCTGACTCATTGTCTGGATAAGCCTTCTTTGGATTGAAAGTGATGATGTCGCCAAGTTTGCAGCCGTCAAAGAGTTTCTTCTGGTCTTCAACCTTGATGAACTGTGGCATCATAACAGCATCGCTTACAGTAATGCCACCTTCCTTTGTATTGCCTTCTGCATCGAGTTCACGAAGGTCGCCCTTCAGCATGTCGCGCTGCTCAGGATCGTAGTTCTCTGCCTTCTCATAGTGTCCAGCACGTGCAGCGAAAGACTCTACCTGCTCATTGATGAGCTTGTCGTCAACATCAATAGTGTAATAGTTTATCTTGTCCTTGTTTGTAAGTTCAACCTTAACTTCAGGAGCTACGGCAATATCGAAAACGAATGTGAAAGGACCATTGCCTTCCAAATCCTGCTCTACCTGCTTGTCGCTTGGAAGTGGCTCGCCAAGCATTGCTATATTATTGTCCTGAACATACTTGTAAATATTCTCGCCAACAAGTTTGTTAACTTCGTCAACCTTAACAGCTGTTCCATACTGCTTCTTGATTAGTCCCATAGGAACCATGCCTGGACGGAAACCAGGAACATTTGCCTTCTTGCGATAGTCTTTCAGAGTTTTCTCTACATTTTCCTTGTAGTCAGCTTCTTCAATGGTCAAAGTCATAAGACCATTGATTTTGTCAGGATTTTCAAATGAAATCTTCATTGTCTTTATTTATTTTATTCGTTATTATTTTTTATTTTGTCTAATGATTTCAATGCACATCCTACACAAAAAAGATAGAAAACGCGCATATTGAGGTGCAAAATTACTCATATTTAGCGTAACTGCCTAATATTCGCATCAAAAATTGGATTTTTTAACCTTAAAAAGTCACTACATTACAGTGACATACAAGATTTCATTAACAATAGATATCTTATAAATCCCCCTAATTAATTAACTGACAAATTAATTTAAAGACTAATTAATCAGGGATATTACAAACTGAAAAACAAAAAATATACAGCTATCAGCAATTCCATATAATCAAGCAATTGCATTTTATAACAACCTTTACAATACACAACAAAAATGCAAAAACCGAGAATATAGTAAACGGCTAAAAAGGGATAATTGTTCAAAACAGCTATCAGACAAAACAAGAAAAACCTAAATAACAAAACTGCCAGCTTTCATCATCTACTGTTTGCATTGCATATTGTTACTATAAATCCACGTAAGAACAAACTAACTATAAAACATAATAGTAAATGAATTGTTCGATGCCAGACATCATACTCAGAGATGGAAGACGTCAGTAAGACGTTAGCGCCCTCATGCTGTTAACTGCCAGTCTAACAAGAATATATAATATAGAAGTCTGACCGTCCTGACTACCGAAAGATATTCTGCTTACTATCTGGGCAAAATCGGCAACACACCTTATAGAATTTGCGGGAAGCAACAGACAGAGACACGAATGAAAGGATAAATATCAGAAAACATGGAAAGATTTTTAGACAAAGGAAGATGAATAGAAATTACAAAGTAAAATGAAAATACATAAAAATGGGAACTATATACCTGTTGTCACCCTAAAAATTATCGTTAAGAGCCAGAACAGAAAAAAAACAAAGAATGTGGCCCCAGATACAACCGCATGGTGAAACAATCAACAGGCGTACAAGAAAGGAAACAAATAAGAAAATAAAAAAGAAGATAAACAAATGAAACAAACAACTAACATTTTTTGATAAAAATAAAAGCTCCACAATATTCATAATTGCAGAATGAGCTAAATAAAATATAATAACCTGGGGAAAAATAAACAATTCAAAACACAAGCAAACAATAAAATAAAAAAAGGAGATAAACAAATGGGACAAATAAAGGAAGTAAAGATACACAAGAAAGAAGCCAAAGAAAAGGCAGGACAGGGAAAATAGACAATATGCAATGAAAAGGTAAGGCGAGCAAAAAGACAAGAAGAGTAAGAAGGGAAAAAGACAGAAGGGACAGGATGTGTAAGAAGGATAGGAAGGACAGCAATGGCAGGAAGGTCAAGGACAGGGACAAAAAAAAGTCCCGCCTTCAGGGTGGAAGGCAGGACGACCGCGGGACAAATCAGAGTCCCCGAAATATAAAGGGGGCGGCTGCCTACTCTCCCGCATTGCATTGCAGTACCATC
>JAGAGD010000044.1 GCA_017627765.1 Prevotella sp.
AAGTAAAAAATCTTGACAATCGGAATTTTCATTCTAGAGAAAGATTTTCCGTTTGGCACGAGGCTGAATGTAAAAAAGCGTTTAATTGTTAATCAATCGGCTTAAACTATGTGAACAAGGGTGAGGAACGAAAAAGTGAAAGGTGTCCTTTCGCGATGCGAAACGTGGCATATCGCAGTGCGATATGTGGCATATTGCAGTGCCAAAGGTGCCCTTTCACACTGCGAAAGGTGCCCTTTGACTTTTTTAACACTTATGAATCGTGAGGCGAAACGCATAATGTCTTGATATTGAATAATTTACTGAAAACAGCAACAAACCGCTCAAGAGTCGCATATTTTGCAACTTCATTTCTCTCGGTCGTAAATTTTTAAGTTATGTGCGAGTTTAGTTAATCAATTTTTTACCCGACATGGCTTCGTTTTTTGCATTTTTTCTTCTTAAAAAAGATGAAAGTTAAAAAACTGCTTTCGGTTTGTAAGTATACAGGCGATAATTAGTTGATAGTGCTTATATTTTCGAGTTGACTAGTTTTTGAACTCAGAAAGACATAAATTTAAGCACAAAAAAACTAATAAACTTAAAAACAAACAAACGTTTTGGAATATTCATAATAAAAACACTATCTTTGCAGGATAATATTATCTGCTGCGATTTGCCTTGTCGGTAAGCAGTTGCAGGGCAGTCGCGGATTGGTTAAACTTTAAGACTTGTTATTATGAGAAAATTCATAGCACTTGTTTTTTTATTAGTGATTTCTGTACCGAATATTATGAAAGCAGACGATTTTAAGACTTTATGGGCTCAATATGAAAAGGCAGAGAGCTCAGACCTGCCGCAAACAAAACTGGGAATACTTGGCAAGATAATAGACAAGGCCAAGAGTCAGCGAAGCTATGGTAACTTGCTGAAGGCTCAGACGTTGCGTGTCGGCACACTTACAAGCATTGCTCCCGATTCGCTGCAGCAGGTTATTGCCAGTCTTGAAACAGAGACAAGGCAGGCTGAGAAAAAAGACAAGGTGCTTGCCTCTGTATATCATACGGTTTTAGGGGCATATTATAATAATATGTCTTATAGTTCGATGAATAGTATTGACAACGAGAAATATCGTTCTCTCTGTCGAGAACACTATTCGCAGGCTATGAAATATGCTGAGCTGTTGGCACAGACCAGGACGTCCGACTATCTGCCTGCTGTTGTTGAGGGGCGCGACAGCCACTACTTTGGCAGCGACATGCTTCATGTTGTTGGTTATCAGGTTTCCGACTTTGCGACAATGCACAACTACTATCGCAACACTCAGCTTCGAGAGGCAGCCATGTTTACGGCACTCGATCTGGCTCGCAGCAGACTAAAAGATACAGAAGTAAACCTTAAAGATTCAAGATATGTTGCAACGCTCGACTCGCTGATGGCTGCATATGGAGACATTGATGCTGCATGCGAGATAGCCATAGCACGCTACGAGTTCATGAGGAATGCTCGCGACGTAGAGGACGGTGAGCGTTACAGTTACCTGAAGGAAAATATTGCAAAATGGAAGAACTGGAAAAACTGCAACAGCCTGCGCAATAGTCTCCAGCAACTGACAAATCCACAGTTTAACATCGGCTTTGGGTCAGAGCAGATACTGCCAGATGAGGAACGAAAGGTTGTGATTGATGCTGTCCGCAATCTTGATAACATAAAGATAACACTGACGCGTATAGATGCTGACGGAAACAATGACTGGAATCTAAATAATAAGAATCATCTTGCCAAAGTTAAGCAGCTTCAGCAGCTTTCAACGCGCAAGGAGATTATTAAGACTTTTGGAAAACATGCTGAATATGACGTTTTTGAAGATTCTGTGACTCTTCCTAAGCTGCCTTTGGGTGTTTACCTTGTAGAGATTGCAGCACCAACGTCTAATATTAAACCTCAATATAATTTGCTCTATGTCAGCAATGTATTTGTAATCGGCGAAAAACTTCCTGGCGACAAGTTGCGCTATGTTGTTGTGAATGCTACTGACGGTCAGCCTATCAGCGGTGCAAAACTGAAGCTGAGTATGGCTAACGCATGGAATAAGCCTAAAACAAAGATAGATGCAGTGACCGACAAAAACGGAGAATATATATTGTCGGCTGACAAAGAAATAGAATATGATGTGTGGGCTTATACCGAAGAAGACCGTTATATGCCAAATAGCGATATGTTTTGTTACTTTGGAAATAGTGAAGTGACAAAAACACGCACTCAAGGATATTTGTATACCGACCGCAGGATATATCGTCCAGGGCAGACTGTTCATGCTGCACTGGTTGTCTTTACTTGCACGCCCAAGAACGAAACCAGTTCCGTCGCAAACAAAAAATATAAACTCACACTATATGATGCGAACCATCAGGAAGTAGAAACTGCAAGCGTTGTAACCGATGACTTTGGTAAGGCATCAGCAGACTTCAAATTGCCAGAAAACCAACTTACGGGCAATTATACTATCGTAGGAAATGGGATATCAGCAACTTCATTTTCTGTAGAGGAATATAAAAGACCAACCTTCACCGTTGAGTTTCCAGATGTAACAGACAACTATTCACCTGGCGACACTCTTTGCGTTGCAGGCTATGCCAAGAGCTATGCTGGAGTGCCAGTTCAGGGAGCTAAGGTGAAATATCATGTTCGCCGCCAAAAAGCAATGTGGTGGCGTTGGTGGTTTGATGAATACGAATCGAATGACAACCTGTTGCAAGAAGAGGCAGTTACAGATAGTGACGGAAAGTTTATAGTGAAGATGCCTATGATTTTGCCAGAAGGAGAAAATGAAGCTTCTATGGGCCGTCGCTATCCTCGTTTCTATAATATCATAGCCGATGCCGAAGTTACTGATATGTCTGGCGAAAGTCATTCTGCATTCGTTCAGCTTCCGCTTGGAACTAAGCCAACAGCTTTCAGCGTAGATTTAGCAGAGAAGATGTTGCGCGACAGTGTGCAGTCTGTCAAGTTCAACTATACAAATATGGCAGGAAAGCCTATTGCTGCTGAAGTAAAAGTAAGTATTGACGGACAACTTATAGGAAATTTTAAGGCTAATGAAAATGTAAGCATAAGCAGATTCAGCACTTTGAATTCGGGTAGGCATATCCTCGAAGCGATATGCGAGAATGACAGTATTGAACGCGAATTTATTATTTTCACTCTTAAGGACAAACGCCCAGTGGTTGAGACTCGCGACTGGTTCTATTTGTCGGCAACGGAATTTCCAAAAGACGGAAAACCGATACATCTGCAATTAGGAACTTCAGACGAAAATACCCATGTTGTCTACAATATTTTCACAGGCAAGCAGGTGCTTGAACAAAGCAGTCTTGAACTGAGCAACAGTCTGCATAATCGCCAGTTCAAGTATGACAGCAAATATGGTGATGCGGTTTACATAAGTTATGCTTGGGTTAAGAATGCAAAACTCTATAAGCACTCAGCTCTTCTTCGTAAGCCGTTGCCAGATAAGCGACTGGTAGCTAAGTGGACTACATTCAGAAATCGTCTGACACCTGGACAGAGTGAAGAGTGGACTCTCAATATTACGCATCCTGACGGAAAACCAGCCGATGCGCAACTGATGGCTGTTCTTTACGATAAGTCGCTCGATCAGATAAGAAAGCACAATTGGGACTTTAACTTAAATCTTAATCAAGTTTATCTGAACTCAGATTGGAGAACTCCTCAAATTGACAATGTCTTAGGATGGTTTAATAAAAATATTGATTGGCTCGAACTCTATCCTATAGAATTGAGCAAATTCGACGAAAGCCTGTTTGAAATATATTCACCTTATTCTATGCACTATCGCGGTTTCGGGCGACCTATGATGAAGATGAATACAGTGGCTATGGCTGTTGATGCCTCATCTCCTATTGCAAAGATGGAATTGAAAGAGAGCATGGATTATGCCAGTGTCAATGAAGAAGTAGCAGTAGGGGCTGTAGCAGCAGAAGAAGAGCCTATTGAAAAGATAGACGATGTTCAGATTCGTGAAAATCTTCAAGAAACAGCATTCTTCTATCCTGCACTTCGTACAGACGATAAGGGTAATGTAAGCATTAGTTTCACATTGCCAGAAAGTCTGACAACATGGCATTTTATGGGTATTGCACACGACCGAAGTATGAACTATTCACAGACAGATGCTGAAATAGTGGCAAAGAAAGACGTTATGGTTCAACCAAACATGCCACGCTTTATCCGCCTTGGTGATAAGGCTGTTATTGCTGCGAAGATTATAAATACGTCTGATAAACAACAGAATGGTAGTGCAATTCTTCAGTTGCTCAATCCTGAGACCGAAGAAGTAGTGTACCAGAAGCAACAGGCATTCACTGTTGAAGAGAATGAGACAACAAGTGTCAGCTTCGATTTTTCTCCGTCAGACGAAAATACATTATTATATATATGCAAGATAGTTGCCAAAGGTGAGAACTTCAGCGACGGAGAACAGCACTATCTGCCTATACTGACTAATAAGGAACTCGTAACAAACACAAGACCTTTCACGCAGAACTCAGCAGGAACATTCACACTCGATTTGAATACTTTGTTTGACAAAGATGTGACAAACGAGCGACTGACAATAGAATATGCGCAAAATCCAGCATGGATGATGGTGCAAGCCATGCCTACATATAGTGCAGCAGACAGGGACGATGCTATAACGCAAGCTGTTTCACTCTATGTAAATAGCATTGGACAATACATTATGAACCAATCTCCAATCATTTCGCAGACCATACAGCAGTGGCGTAATGATGATGATACTTCAATGTTGAGTGAACTTGAAAAGAATCAGGAACTTAAGACGCTGATGCTCAATCAGACAACATGGGTTAGCGATGCTAATAATGAAGCTTCACAACGCCGCAGCCTGGTTAAGTTCTTTGATAACGAAACGATGAAGATGCGAAAGAACTCTGCACTTGAAAAACTACGCCAGTTGCAAAATAGCGATGGCTCATGGAGCTGGTGGCAGGGAATGCGAGGCAGTATATACATGACTACAGCAATAAGCGAAATGTTTGTCAGAATGAATAAGCTGATTGGCGAACAGTCTGAAATAGCAGAGATGCAGGCCAAAGCCTTTTCGTTCTTAGATAATTATATAGTTGAAGAATATGACAGACAGCTTAAGCAAAAGTCGGTTAAGATGAAAGATGTTTATCCTTCGGAAACAACTCTTCACATATTATATATAAACTCACTTGCCAACAGACGTCCGAAGGGCAGGGGGGCTACCGTATTTGATTTCTTTGTGAAACAGTTGTCGCTGAAGCCGTCTGTACTCTCAATATATGGTAAGGCTTGCTCTGCACTCATTCTTGCGCGTAATGGATATGAAGGCAAAGCGGCAGAATATATGAAGAGTATGGAAGAATATAGTGTGATGACAGAAGAAATGGGACGCTATTTCGATACTCATCGTGCTTTGTATTCATGGTTTGACTATAAGATTCCAACTCAGGTTGCAGCAATTGAAGCTTTGAAAGAACTGAAGCCTGATGATAAGATAACTATTGAAGAAATGCAGCGATGGCTATTGCAGGAAAAACGCACAACATCGTGGGATACACCTATAAATGCAGTTGAAGCAATCTATGCATTCTTAGATGGTAACATGAAAAAACTTGAAGGCGGAGAACCTACAGTTATTAGGATTGACGGTAATGCTCTTGATATGCCAAAGGCAACGGCAGGCATGGGTTATCAGAAGATTAGTGTGGAAAGAAATGACAGGCAGATGCTAACTGCAGAAAAAACAAGTGAAGGAACCTCATGGGGTGCAGTTTATGCACAGTTTACACAAAAAGTATCCGATGTGAAACCTCTTTCTTCTGGTATTTCTATAAAACGTGAAATTTTAAATGGTAATCAGCAGTTTAAAGTAGGTGATAAAGTCAAAGTGAGATTGACTATAAAGGCAGAACGAGATTATGATTTCGTAGAAGTTGTTGATAAGCGGGCGGCTTGCTTAGAGCCTGTTGACGGATTGAGCGGTTACAGATATGGATATTATATTGCTCCACGTGACTTTGAAACAAGTTTCTACTTCGACATTATGCCAAAGGGTACTCATGTTGTTGAGGCTGAATACTATATAGACCGCGAAGGAGAGTATGAAACAGGTACTGCAACTGTTCAGTGTGCCTATTCACCTGCATTTAAAGGTCGCGACAAGGCTTTGAAAATTGGTGTAGATAAATAAAACGAAATAATAAAACAATAAAATAAATGAGAACAAAGACAATTATAATTGCACTGGCTTCTGCTGTTTCTATGCAAATGAATGCACAGGAAACAAAGACAAAAAACAAAGTTATAGATTTAGGTCAGGTAGTGTATAGAATGCCAGTCACAGCCGAGTTTGAATTGATAAATGAGGAAAACAAGTCGCTCAGAATCAGTCAGGTTAGGAGCTCATGTGGCTGCACAACAGTAGATTTTCCTCAAACAAATATAGCGGCAGGGCAGGCATATAAGGTAGGTGCTACATACGATGCAAAGCAGATGGGACACTTCGAAAAACAAGTTGGTTTATATTTTGAAGACGATCAATCTCCAATTATGCTCACGCTGAAAGGTGTTGTCGTCGATGAGGTTCATGACTTTGGAGGACAATATAATTATAATATGGGCGATTTGAGTGTTGACAAGATTGACATTGAATTTGATGATGTTAACAGAGGTGACAGACCATTTCAGGAAATACACTTGAAAAACAATTCGGACAAACCTCTAACTCCTGTTATCATGCATCTCCCACCTTATCTTAAAGCCGATATGTCTCCTTCTACTATTGCTCCAGGTCGTTCTGGTGTTGCTCGCATAACGCTTGATTCTGAACAGCTTAACAGTTTTGGACTATTGCAGACAAATGTTTATCTTGGCAATAATCCTGGAGATAAGGTAAGTCAGGAAAAAGAAATAAGCGTTTCAACTATTATTCTCCCTAACTTTGAGGAAATGTCTGCAACAGAGTTGGCTAATGCTCCAAAACTGGAATTGTCGGAAGAGGAAATAGAGCTTGTCTTTGGAAAAAAGAAACGCATGTCAGGTGTGATAACACTTACAAATACGGGTGCCTCAACTCTTGAGGTTAATAGTCTTCAGATGTTCACAACAGGACTAAAGGTGTCGCTGAGTAATACAAGACTTGCTCCAGGTGAAGAAGCAAAGATGAAGATTACTGCCGACAAGAAAGAACTGAAAACGACGCGTCAAAGACCTCGTATTCTTATGATTACAAATGATCCTAAGAACCCTAAGCGTATTATAAAGGTAAAAGTTAAATAGTAAATATATAAAAGGAGTATAAAAGAATAATCTTATAAATATTATGGAACACCCAGAGAATAATCAAGAATATAAAGGCTTGCAGGTAAATGCTGGCATAGAACAGCCTTCAATTATCAATCCTTATCTTAAGCGTGGACGTTTTCGTCGTCGTGAATATAGTGTAGATGAAATGGTTGAAGGTATACTGAAAGGTGATGTGACAATTCTTTCACAAGCAGTTACACTCGTAGAAAGTGTAAACCCCGACCATTATGCGAAGGCTCAGGAAGTTATAAACAAGTGTCTTCCTTATAGTGGTAATTCTATCCGTATTGGTATTAGCGGTGTGCCTGGAGCAGGTAAAAGTACATCAATTGACCAGTTTGGATGTCATGTGCTCAACAGGACAGGCGGAAAACTTGCAGTCCTTGCAATCGACCCAAGTTCGGAGAGAAGCAAGGGAAGTATTTTGGGCGATAAAACTCGTATGGAGAAACTTACACAGCGAAAAGAAGCATTTATTCGTCCTTCGCCAACAGCTGGCTCTCTCGGTGGAGTTGCCCGTAAGACACGCGAAAGTATTATCCTTTGTGAGGCTGCAGGATATGACAAGATCTTTGTTGAGACTGTTGGTGTAGGACAAAGTGAGACAGCATGTCACTCTATGGTAGACTTTTTCTTGCTCATTCAGTTGTCTGGTCAGGGCGATGAATTGCAAGGAATAAAGCGTGGCATTATGGAGATAAGCGATGGTATTGCAATAAACAAATGCGATGGAAATAATGTTGATAAATGTCAGATGGCTGCAACCAGTCTGCGCAATGCACTTCATTTCTTCCCTATGCCTGCAAGTGGATGGACTCCGAAGGTTCTCTGCTATAGTGGCTTCTTTGGCAATGGCATAAAAGAAGTATGGGACATGGTATATCAGTATATTGACTTTGTTAAGGCTAATGGATATTTTGATTATCGTAGAAATGAACAGGCAAAATACTGGATGTATGAGAGTATAAACGAGCAATTACGAAATAGTTTCTATAATAACAGCATTATTCAGGAGTGTTTGTCAAAGGCAGAGGATAAAGTTCTGGGTGGTGAGATGACATCGTTTACGGCTGCCCAGCAGTTATTGGATACTTATTTTGACGACCTTAAAGGACTTAGAATAAGGAAAGAAGGACATTTATAAATTTATATCTGAATTAGCAATAAGTATAGGAGGTTGGTTTTGAAGATAGAGATAGATAATGAAAGTGGTTTCTGCTTCGGTGTAACAACTGCGATAAAGAAAGCTGAAGAAGAACTGACAAACAAGCAGAAATTGTATTGCTTAGGCGATATTGTCCATAATGGCATGGAGTGTGAAAGACTCAAAAAGATGGGGCTGGAAACAATAAACCATGATGAAATGGCAAATTTGCACAATACTAAGGTTCTGCTCCGCGCTCATGGCGAACCTCCTTATACTTATGAAGTTGCTAATAAGAATGGAATAGAAATAATAGATGCAACTTGTCCTGTTGTACTTCAGCTGCAAAAACGTATTAAGAGAAAGTTTGATGCAAACCCGCAAGCACAGATAGTTATCTTTGGAAAGAATGGACATGCTGAAGTCTTGGGACTTGTGGGGCAGACGAATAGTCGTGCAATAGTTGTTGAGAATCTTGACGACGTTAAGAAACTAGACTTTAAGCGCGATATATATTTATATTCCCAGACAACTAAGTCTCTTGATGAGTTTAGAAGAATAATATCATATATAAAACGGAATATTGACGAGAAAGCACAATTTGAAAGTTTTGATACTATTTGCAGGCAGGTTGCCAACCGCATGCCAAATATTGCAGAGTTTGCATCGCGACACGATGTTATATTGTTTGTTAGCGGAAGGAAAAGCAGCAATGGCAAAGTGTTGTTCGCACAATGTCTAAGCAAAAATCCGCGAAGTTATCATATAGAGAGCCCTGAAGAAATAGATTTAAGTTGGTTTGATGGAATTGAGACTGTCGGCATTTGTGGAGCCACTTCGACACCGAAGTGGCTCATGGAGGAATGCCGGGATTATATTATTTCTTATTTACATCAACGCGGTGTGTCTTTGGCATAGTTGCATTGCGTCGTCTGGTTACTGTTACTACTGCTTGAGCAAACGAAAGGAAAGACTGACCAACAATTGATTCTGAGTCAAGTGCAGCAGGATGCCCGTCGTCGCCGCATTCTCTTATGCTCTGAACTATTGGAATTTGTGCCAGCAATGGCACTTGCATTTCTTCAGCAAGTTTCTTGCAACCGTCTTTTCCGAAAATGTAATAACGATTGTTTGGCAATTCCTCTGGAGTAAACCAAGCCATATTCTCAACTAAACCGAGTATTGGGACATTTACCTTGTCGTTCCGATACATATCAATTCCCTTTCTTGCATCAGCCAAAGCCACGTTTTGTGGCGTACTTACTATTACTGCACCTGTAATAGAAAGCGTTTGTAGAAGTGTCAAGTGAATATCGCTTGTTCCTGGAGGTGTATCAAGAATAAAATAGTCAAGTTCGCCCCAATTTGCATCAGCTATCAGTTGTTTCAATGCATTAGAAGCCATGCCTCCACGCCACAAGGTAGCTGTAGTTGGATTCACGAAGAATCCTATACTTAATAGTTTTACACCATATTTCTCTACAGGAATGATTAAGTCTCTGCCTTCAATCTGCTCTGCATAAGGACGCTCGTTCTCAACTCCAAACATCTTTGGCATAGATGGACCGAAAATGTCAGTGTCGAGTAATCCAATTTTATATCCAAGCTTGGCTAATGCGATAGCTAAATTTGCTGCGACAGTTGACTTTCCAACACCGCCTTTGCCAGAACTAACTGCAATGATATTCTTAACTTGAGGAAGAAGTTTATCAGGCTCTGGGCGAGGTTGTGATTTAAATTCAGTTGAGATTTCAACATCAACGTCTTTGGAAATGTGATAATGAATTGCAGCCTCTGCTGCTTTTAGTGTTGATTTCAGAAATGGGTCTGTATCGCGTGGGAAGATAATAGAAAAAGAAACGTGCATTCCGTCAATTCTAAGATTGTCAGCAACCATTTCACTTTCTACAATGTTTTTTTTCGTTCCTGGATATACTACTGTTGCAAGTGCATCCATTATTAATTTTGGATAGAGGGTCATAGTTTTAATAAGGTATTATAATGTTTTCATATAAATTCATGCAAATGTACTAACATTTTTCTGTATGCCCTAAATTAAGAACAAAAAAATGTATATTATACACAAATATTTTAAAAGAAAATGTTGTATTTATGCCTTTTTTCATGGTTTTTCAGCAAATTATTAGCAATTTTTTTGTGTTTTTGGTTATTTTTATTTACTTTTGAAGCGATTGAATATATAATAATACGCAATATTTAATTATTTGTTGACAAATATTAGTTATAGAAAACATTTATAAATTATATTTTATTATTAAAAATTCTTGAATCCTTAAATGTACAAAAGATGAAAAAGAAAGAAAATTATTTCTCTCTGAGAGCCTGTTTAACAGGATTTCTCATGTTCTTTGCCTTTGCATTATCGGCACAGAACATCACTGTCAAGGGTTCTGTAACCGACGAGACAGGTGAGCCAGTTATCGGTGCAACTGTCCGGGTGCAGGGTTCTAAAACTGGTACTATGACCAATATGGATGGTGAGTATTTGATTAAGTGCGATGCAAATGCAACGCTTGAAGTTTCTTACATTGGTTACAAAACAGCAACAGTAAAGGTTGGTAATAGAGAATTTATAAATCTGTCTCTAGAGGAAGAAACAACTAGCCTTAATGAAGTTGTTGTAACAGCTCTTGGTATTAAGAAAGATGCACGTAAGGTTGGTTATGCTGTTAGTCAGATTAAATCAGATGAAATTACAAAGACAGCATCTCCTTCTTTAGGTTCTGCATTGTATGGTAAGGCTGCTGGTGTAGCAATCAAAACAGCTCCTGGTGGTGCAACTGGTGCTATCTCTATAAATATTCGTGGTCTTCAGTCAATTTCTGGTAATAACCAGCCTTTAATCATCCTTGATGGTGTGCCAATTCGTAATGGTGAAGCAAACAACAAAGATTATTGGAGTGACCAGCGTGTTAACTCAAATGGTCTAGCAGACATTAATCCTGAAGATATTGAGAGCCTTTCTATCTTAAAGGGTGCTGCAGCTACAGCTCAGTATGGTTCAGAAGGTGCTAATGGTGTTGTGATGATTACAACTAAGTCTGGTCGTGGAGCTAAAGGTTTTGGAGTGGATTTCAATGCAAGTCTAACAGGTAACTGGGTTGCTTATATGCCTGAATATCAGACAACATTTGGACCTGGTGCTACACCTCAAAGCCGAGTAGGTAGTGCCGCAGATGCTTATGGTTTTTATACTCGTACTGATCGTAATGGTGTAGAGCATCAGTATGTTGCAGGAACAGCTTACTTCGGTCCTAAATATGATGGTCGTGATGTCCTCTATTATGATGGCACTGTTCGTAAATTTAATGCAATTAGTAGCAATCCTTTCTCTGACCTTTTCAGAACAGGTTTTGACCAGCAATATAATGTTGCAATAACAAATGCTACTGAAAAGTCTAATTTCCGTTTTTCATATACATACTTTAATAGTCTGCCAAATCAATATAACTCAGATTATGACAAACATAACTTTAGTTTGAATGGTAGCTACAATATATTGAAGAACTTGAAATTAGATTATGGTGTAAATTATCTGACAGAACATGTTAAGAACCGTCCATATCGTATGTATCGTTTGTTATGTAACTTTGCTGGTATGTTTGGTGCTTTTGATGACATTGATTATATACGTCATAGCACTGTAACAACTGCAGGTTATAGAAACCGTACATACAATTCTGTAGATCATGAGAACCCTGCAGAAGGTTATGAATATGATTTCTCAAGCCGTTCAGGTCTTGTTGATGAATACTTGTGGAATATATATGGAAAGGAGCAGATTGAGCGCAATAATCGTATTATTGCTAAGGTAGCCCCATCTTGGGAAATCGTTCCAGGTTTAACCCTTCGTGGTAGTCTTGCTACAGACTTTACTTCAAATAAGATTGAAAACAAAAACCGTACTGAAACATCAAACGCTTTCGGCTCAAAATCTGGAGCTTACGAACTGCGTAACAATCGCTATACTATTTTGTATGGTGATCTTATGTTGATGTATGATAAGAATCTCACAGATAAACTTAACCTCAGCACATTTATAGGATGGTCTGGCCGCCGTGAGACTCAGCACAATCTACACTCTTGGACTGATGGCGGTTTGTTCCATGAAAATTGGTTCTCACTTAATAATAGTGTAAAACAAGCTAAGACCGAACCATATGAAATGCATCTTCTCAAGACTGCATGGTTTGGAGATATTACATTAGGTTGGGATAACTGGGCATACTTAGAGGCAACTTTGCGTAATGAGAAAACTTCAACACTTTTCAAGGGCAATAACTCCTATTGGTACCCTTCTGTAAATGCAAGTATCATTATTTCTGAACTTCTTAAGGATAATAGACCTTCATGGTTAGATTATGGCAAGGTTCGTGCCTCTTATGGTGTTGTTGGTCTTGCTCCTGCCGCATATTATGCAGTACAGTCATTCGAACAAGGTGCTTATTCTGGATTTGTAGGAAATTGGCAGAAGATGACATTAGGAAATAATACTCTTAAACCAGAAAAAACTTATGAATGGGAGTTCGGTGCTGAAGGAAAATTCCTCAATAACCGTTTAGGTATTGATGTCGCTTACTATACCAAGACCATTAAAGATCAGATTCTTACAGCAACAATGGCTTCATCAATGGGTGCAACAGCGCAGATTCTAAATGTTGGCGAATTTAAAAACCACGGACTTGAAATCGCAGCTTATGGAACACCTCTATTGACTAAGGATTGGCGTATTGATTTACGTGGTAATATAGCATGGAACCGTAATAAGGTTAAGAAACTTGCTGAAGGAATTGATAGATTGGAACATAAACGCTGGGATAACGGAGCAGCTTATCTTTATTCTACAGTAGGTAGCTCTATTGGTGACTTCTATGCATACGCTCCTCAGATAGACGATAAGACTGGTCTGCCAATAATTATGGAAGATGGTAATTATCTTTTGTCTACTGAACCTGTCAAGGTTGGTAATGCAATGCCTAAGTATACTGGTGGTTTAGGTGCAACTATCACATATCAGAATTTATTCTTAGACTTCTCTCTTGATTTCCGTCATGGTGGCGCAATCTTCAATATGCCTTATGAATATATGATGGGTCGTGGCTCTTTGAAAGAGAGTATGGCATTCCGTGATGCAGCTCATGGTGGTCAGACATATTATCTTGATGACAACGCAAATGTAATACCTGCATCAGTGGCTCCAGAGGGAAAAGTTCTTTATGATGACGGTATGATTCTGAAAGGTGTCAAGGAAGATGGTACTCCTAATGATATTATGATATCTGCGGCACGTTGGTACAATTGGTCATATAACTGGGGTGTAGGTGATCCTACATATTATTCACATGCTATTTTCAACAATAGTTATGTGAAGGTTCGTGAGATCGTTATTGGTTACAACTTCCCTAAGAGCATTACTGAGAAATTCCACTGCAACAAGTTGCAGGTTTCTGCTTTTGCTCGTAACCCATTCTACATCTATAAGAATCTTCCAATTTTTGATGCAGAGGCAACTGATGCGACCAATTGGGTTGAACAAAGTTGGATTGGTGGTTCTACTGTAACCACACGCTCATTTGGTGTTTCACTTCGCGCAAGCTTCTAATAAGATAGTTACAAAAAATACTATTTGTATAATTAAAAAGTAACAATTAAAAATATAAATTATGAATAAGTTAAAATCAATCATAATGGGTGGAATTGCAGTATTGGCTTTGGCTAGTTGTTCAGATGACCAATACAACGAATTCTATAATAACCCTAATGAGGTTACCAAAGCTCCATGTGCCACGTTGTTTACAGCTACTTTATATGATAAAGATGGTCGTGACTATACTTTTAATCAGTATTGGCGTGTTTATACTTGGGACAATATATTTGGTAAATATGCCCAGACATGTGGTTATGCTAACAATTCTGGAAATGTTTATTTCTATAATGATGGTTATGCTAATGACCGTTGGAATGGTTTCTATCGTCGTTTGGCACAGTTCCGTCAATTAGAAAACACTTATGCAAATGAAGATCCTTCAGCACAGGCCAATGACCTTATTCTAAAAGATCTTGCTGAGGTGTTTATCATTGACCATGCAACTCAGATTGCAGACTTATTTGGTGATACTCCATACTCAAAAGCTGGAATGCTTGGCATTACTAATGATATTGTTTCTTCACGTGCAGCTTTTGATGATGATGTTGAAATATATAGAAATGCAATCAACCGTCTTGGTGAACTCTATACAGAAATAGAGTCGCTTAAAGGTACATTGTCAGATAATGTTAAGTCTACACTGATAGCTGGACAAGATTTTATAAATCGAGATGTTGCTGGTGATGATGCGTTATATCATCTTATTGATAGATGGCTGATGTATGCAAATTCATTACGTCTGCGTCTAGCAGTTCGTGTTGCTCTAAATGGTGAATTAGCTGCATTTGGCCAGTCTGCTATTAAAGAGTGTATGAACCGTCAACTTGTAACAGATGCATACGATCAAATTGAAGTACGCTCTGATGAAGATGGCTTCAACTTCTGGGAGAACTTCCGTGATGGCTATAAAGATATTAATAATGTTGCATCACAGCCAATGATTGATGCCATGCAGCGTGTAGAAGGGGAAAACGATTATCGTTTGCCAGTTATATATACACCTAATGCAGAAGGCAAATACATCGGAACAAACCGTGAAGAAACAAATGGATTCCAAACAGAACATGGTTCTTCATTCAATGGTTTTGGAAACATACCTAGCTATGAGAATCGTTACTATGCGCACTTAGAGATTGCAACATTTACAGGTAATCGCTTGTTTATAAGCCCAATTATCTCAGCTGCTGAGGTTTGGTTCCTACGTGCTGAGGCTTACCAGCGTGGATGGGCAAGTGGTAATGCGGAAGATGCATTTACTAATGGTATGATTGAATCAACAAAATGGTACTATAAGCAGAATAATATGTATGCGGCAGCAAAGGATGAGGCAAAGTCTGGTGGTGTAGCTACACACTATACATATCCTGGCGATGAAGCAGTTCGCACATATGCGTCAAAACTTTGGAATACCTATGATGAAAAACTTGAAGGTATTCTTACACAGAAATGGGTTAACTTTGGTATTATTCAGCCACAACAGGCATGGAATGATATACGCCGTACAGGTTATCCTGCATTGTCTTATCCTACAGATACTCAAGCTCAGAATATGAAGGAGTTACCAAATCGTATGATGTATCCAAATACAGAGAAGGCAAACAACCGTGCTAATTATGATGCCGTTGTGGGCGTTCAGGGTGATGATGCATATACAAAATTATTCTGGGCAAAATAATTTAACCATAGTTTAATTTATTGCTAATAAGAAAATAGGATGTGCATTTAAACACATCCTATTTTCTTTATTAACTTCTCCAGTTTTTATTTTATCTTTTTCCTAATTTTGCGATTTATCTTCTTACTCATCGGTACATTTTATGCGTATGAATGCATTCCGCCAAGCAGATAGTTCACTCCGAAGTATGTCATAAGCAGAGACAGGAATGCGAAAATCATGAAAATATGATAAACTAATGGGCTTTTCATGTGTGGCAGAGTTGTTGTGTGTAGAGGCAAGGCATATATCATGAAAGTTATGAGTGCCCAAGTTTCTTTAGGATCCCAGCTCCAATATTCTCCCCAACTGATGTTTGCCCATATTGCACCAATAAATATTCCTAGTCCGAGTGTTGTCATAGATGGATATAAAAATAGTCGGCTCAGTGCTGCAAGTGCTTTAATCTGTTCGTTAGCTTTTTGGCGTTTATTGCGGTTTAGTGTATAAAGTATTATCGCAACAATGCTGCAGATGAATGTTATTCCGAGCAGAGCATAGGACATCATGATTATGCTGACGTGTATGCTAAGTAGCGGTGATGAAAGTACAGGCATTATATGTGTTATCTGTGGGTCCATGTTGCTTATGTGTGCCACGAGCAGGAAAAATCCTGAAAGAAGGTATCCAAATGTCAGTATTATTGGGAATCTTCGGTAGCTGATAAGTGATATGAGCATGATGAACCATGCAACAAGAAGCATAGTCTCGTATCCGTTAGCCATAGGAATTGTTCCTCCGATTATCCATCGTAGTGTTTCACACCAGGTCAGCATTGCAAATGACAGGACCATAATGCCAATCATTACAAATGAAGTGAACTTATGGCTACTTAATTTTTGTGATTTTGAACTTGTATTTTCATTCTTATTGTCGGTATCATAGTTTCTAGAGAGTCTATATATTATGTATATGAGTGATAATAGACCCGTTGTCAGACATGCCATGAAAAGTATTTTGGCAAAAGGAATTGCATTGTATGTAAATTCTGCTTTGCGTTGCAGCGGGGTCGGGAGTGATGTTCCACCATTAATCTGCTGATGCTTTCTTATTTTAAGCAGCAAGTTGTCGACATTGGCAAAATCTTTCTCCATTACGCTTTGGTAAAGATAGTTGAACGAAGTCTTAATGAATTGCTGTCTTGTTGAATCCATTTCGGCAGGTAGTTTCTGCTCAGTAGGGGCATACCATACAATGCTATTCTCGTTAAAATAGGGGAAAATCTTTAATACAGTTCCTCTTCTCAAGTCCATTATCAGTTGAAGTTTCTCATCGAGATCTGCCACCTGCTGGTGGAACTTGTCGTTATTGCCCTGTATATATTCTTGAAAATATGGACCAAGTGTGTATTTACCGTCAGCAAAAAGCTGATTGAGCGAGACGTATTCAGGTAAATTTAGCCTGTCGCGTATTGCTTTTTTATTTATGTGTATAAACTTTTCGTCGTTCCATTCGTTGCCGTAGAAAATAAGTCCAGTTACAACCTGTTCAGGTGTTAAATTGTTGTATTTCTCATGTCCATAGATTTTCTTGGCGAAGTCAATAGCGAAGGTCTGTATCGGGCATATTCTGTTATTATACAGTATGTTGAGTCTGCCGAAGCGTGCAGCCTGTTCGCGTGGCAGGGTTTGTGCGGCATTAGTTGTAGTTGGTTTAAATAGTGCTGAGTAAATGATTATAATTACAAATAGAAGTGCCTTTTTTATTTGTGTGTTTCGCAGTAAATGTCTGAAAGTTCCTTTTGGGTCAATTAACATAAATACTAATGTGAAAAATAATAAGGCATAGCCAGCATATGTTGTTGCAATTCCTATTGGGTCGCTTTTTATGGTTAGTATGGAACCTCCACCATCATCATCGTATGAATTCTGATAGAGTCTGTAGTTCCTATAGGTGAATATTTTATTCATAGAAACTGCTGCTTCAATTTTTTTATTTCCGTCTGTAATAGTTAGTTTTGATGTGAAGTCGGCTATAGCATTAGTTCCTTCGTGATATGAGACTATGAATGTATCAAGTCCGATTGTGAAAGGCAGTTCTATGTTTTCCATTCCGTGATATCCGTCAGACTTAATATATTCTGAGGTTTTCTCACCAATTCTCAGGTGTATCATTCCACGTTTTGCAGTGAAATGTGTTATTGCTGCTCCAATAAGAATTATGATAAAGGAGGCGTGTAATAACAGTAAAGACCATCTTCTCATTTTCTGCTTTACAATCCATGCACATCCTGCTGCGGCAAGTATAGCCCAAAGAAGAGAAAACCACCACGAACCATAAATATACTGACTCGCATACTCTGAGCCGTGACCGTTTTCTATTATCGTGGCAATTATCATACATGATATTATTGCAATGTAAGAAATGACAAGAATCTTCTTCATCTGATTTGTATTTGAGGTATATCTATTTATATAAAAAATATATTGTATAAAAAATAAGAAGTTAAGAGGCAAATACAACTTCCTCTTAACTTCTTTATTACTTCTAATATTAGATTATATTGCACGTAAGAATTTGACTACAGCATCACGATCTTTCTTTGGAAGATTATAGAATTTAACCGTAGATTCGTAAGCTTCGCTCTGTTTGCTATAGCCATGCCACATGATAGCTTCAATCTCATTGCGTGCTCGGCAGTCATGTAGACGGTCTTCTGCTCCAGTGTTGACGAGAGACAGACCACGTCCCCATAGTGGAGTTGTGCGACACCATGAACCATGAATGCCGTTCTTCATAAACAATCTATGCTGTACCATGTCGGTATATGGGTAGATGGTTTGATTCTGATAACGGGGCAAATTTAGATTTTTAGAGGTCAGCATTGTTGGTGACCAATAATCGTCTTTTGTTGTCTGCCATTTTGGACGGTGACAATAAGCACATCCAATTTCATTGAAAATCTTTTTACCGCGCTGTACTTCAGGATCGTTCAAATTACGTGCACGAGGGATTGCGAGTCCTCGATGCCAAACCATGAATGCCCAGAAGTTTTCGTCAGACATTTCAGGAGTGAAGTTATGCCATTCGTTATCAAACTGGTTTGTCTTAGGAGAGAGCAGGCCTTTAACTGCCGATTTTATGCCTTCTTCTGTACCGTCTGCATAATATGGCGATGTAGGATCTGCCTTGATAGCATTTATAACAGAAGGAGTCTCACTCATTCTTGTTGCCCAAGCATCGGTAGTGTAAAGATAAGGACGGTCTGTACGACTTACGTTTGTAATGTTCCATATTGCATTTGCGCCAGCACCATCTTGTAAAGATCCACGAGTACATGCGTATGTGAATTTCTTTATGCGGTTAACTCCGTTTGCAGTGTATAGAGCAGTTGCAGCCCAGTCGTTTTTGTCTTTATCCCACATTGCAGGGTTCAAAGGTACTCCTGCTGCAGCCTCGCGCTGATACTGAGCTTTGATGGAGTCGTCTGGTATGGCATCAATAAGTCCTGTACCTATAATTCCAATAGTTGACTCAAGGCGGAAAGCTACAGCACCAGTTTCGTATGGAGTAGGAGTCGTGTTGAATGCTGATTTTGGAATATAGAGTTCAGGATAGATCAGCTCATATTTTTCTCCGTCAGGGAATTGCATAGCCAGTCCGCTTTCCATCTGGTCGAGTACTTTCCAGTCAAGCTGAATCTGTTTTTCGTCGATAGGTGCGAGAAATGGTGAGGTGGCAATGGTCTGTGGCATACCTGTTACTTCTGCTACGTATGGACCGTCATCGCTGTTTTGTCCGTCAGACGGATGGTATACTACAAGCAGATATCCATTGCCCCATGTTGCAGTATACTGGCTAACACGCTTGCCATGTCCGTAGGCAGGATGGCAGTCGAGGCATCCTTTGCGCACAGCAGCAGGGCCTAAACCATTGAATGGAGGCTGAAACTCTGTAACGCTGCGCTCGAAAAACTGTTCTCCACGGTTAAAAGCTGTGATAAATCCTTGTTGAGTCACTGCTGGTGTCTCATCTTCATAGCAGCCTGCTGTAACATTTTGGGTTGTTCCAAGTTCTCCGCCAGGATACCATTCTTCTGCAAGGAAGTTGCCCACAGCCTTGCCAACGAAATTAGCGTCTTCATTGGTAATCTCCTTCAACGCGTCTTCGTCGTCATCAGTGCATGAAGTGAATGATATTGTCAGCATTGCGCCAAAGGCAATAATAGTAGATTTCTTTAATATATTATTCATAATTATTGTGTTTCTTAAAGGTAAATCAATTAATGATTATGCTTAATCCATTCTGAAACCTCATTGAGCTTACCATCAAGGTCATTTATTGCATCCATTGCAGCCTTAACGTATGGGGTGTTTGGACGATCGACAAAAGCAGAACCACTGTTAATGCAGGTATTAAGAGTCTTGAATGCGTTATCAAGATCAGCCTGAAGTTCATTTGCCATTGTTGCATTATACTTTTTGAGATAGCTCATCAGCGATGCGTTTTCTGCGTTTTCTTTTTCGAAGTTGCCATAAAGAGAGTTTTTAATACTGATAATGTTGTCATAGAAGTCAATAAATGATTTTTTGCTATAAGGTGATTCAATGTAGTTAGGGTCTTCACCACTATATGCCTGTCCCATCTTTGTGTTTGCAACTTCGTTTGCTATATTTGAACAGCCAGATACAAGAATTGTTTCTGCAACCTTAAACCATGATGCGTATGTGCTTCCTGCTTTTGCCGCATTTAGCATATTCTCGCCATAATAGAGATCTTCAATACCGTTTACAGTAGTATTAAATTCACATTCTTCAACGCGTTCAATATGAGCTTTTGGAGCGTTCTCCCCCATCCAAGCAACTTCGAGTTGATAACACTTGTCGCGAAGGTCGCCTGCAACAGCAGTAGCATAAATGAGTTCTTGAAGTCCGTTTACGTTCTTTCCTGCAAAGTTTTTGTCTGTTTCGTTTGCTTTCAGAGCTTCCACTGTGCGGTTCTTGCCATCGCGGAAAATGATAAATTCAATGCCATGGAAACCAAGTAATTGTTCTGCCATAACAGTTCGAGCCCACTCAATGCCATCTTCTCCTTTCAGTTGGTCTACTCGCCAACTGTCAGATAGTGTATTTGCAAGAACAAAAACGTCAAGTGGCCAAGTGTCAATGTGTGGGTCAATTCCGAAATCGGTTGCTGCACCATATAGGAAAGCCTCGCTCTTTTCCCAATAAGCACGTGCGCTTAGGAATGTCTCACAAATTTTGTTGATGTCACCTTGTGACAAAGTGTTGTTCTGGAACTTAGTTGTTGCCTCGTTAAGCTGGTCATAAAGTTGCTCTGTTTGTGCTGCTAAGTTGCTGTAAGTTGGATAAACAACATTTTTTACATACTGGTTCGTCAGAGATTGGAGTGCCAATTCTTTTTCTGTTAATTGACCTTCATTTACTTCATCGTCGTCACTACAGGAGGTGATGCCTGTAGCCATAGTACATGCTGCAATGAAGAACATTGCAAATTTGAAAATCTTTTTCATTTTTAAATCGTTAGTTTTATAATAATTAAATAGGTTGAAAATTATACTAATTAAATAGTTTCAGCTGTGAGTAGTTTATAGTTATGACTCATAGTGGGTCTTAAATGTAATTATTTGTAATTGCCCATTACATACTTAATAAATAATGTAATGGGCTAGATAGTTTATTCTACAAGAAGAAGCCTTCATAAACAACTCCTATGTTGATAGAAGGCTCATTGTTGTAACCGCTTTTGAAAAAGCGATGAGAATATTCTGCCTTAACTGCAATTTGTGGAATGGGGTAGTAGTTGATTCCTGCAGCGAGGCGATTGCGTTCTGTATATGTATAAGGTGCTTGTCCTTTTGCTGGGCGGTATGAATTATAATACTCATAGCGACCGAAGAAATAAAGTTTCTGAACTTCTGCCAGTTTCGGTATCTGTGAGAATATGTTGTAGCCAGCCTCAATGCCTGTTGCTATTGCATTTTTTCCGACAGGAGTAGTGCTGTATGGTGCTTCCTTAGATGTTATATTTCTCTTTATATTGCTTATTGTAGCAGCATCTCCTACATAGCCATAGTCAACATTTCCGCGTATTACCCAGTTGTAGTTGTCAAAAGTAAAGTCGAAAGTTCCAACTGCAACTGTTCCTTTCACGCTGTCATACCGTTTGCCTTCACCTTCCATGTCGTGTGGAAAAGTATTGTGCATTGCGTTGCCTATATATCCGCTAAGTCCCATGCGCAGACCCTTTATGCTATAGTTGTCGAGTCGAAGTGCAACTCCATATTTGTTTGCAACTTTATATTCAAATACAGACTTAGGACCATTGTGAGTCCACCCGTCGCGGTTGAACATAAAAGCATCAAGTCCTGCAAGAATCTGAAGCTCGTATCTGAAGTCGCCACTGCGTCCCCAAAAGCTTATACCTGTGTCGTGCCATGTACTCGGAAGTATAGTGTTTTCACCCTCTGGACGATAAACTGTAAAATAATTAAGAGGCTCATGATATGCATTGTTAAGTCCTACAGGTACAACGATGTGGCCTATGCGTATATTTGCCCACTTGCCAAATGATTTCTGAATCCATAATTGCTCAAGTTCAACTTCGCCGCCTTTTTCAACTTCCTTTTCCCATTCGGCAGCTTCGTCAAACTCACGTTCCATTGCTACACCAGTTCCCCCGTGTTCAAATTCTATTTCTGTGCCTAATGTCCAGCCTTTCCCAAAGTCGTAACCGAGATAGATTACAGCGTGGGGAATATCAAAACGTCCATGACTTGGGTCGTCTTTGTATTGTTGCGGACGAGAATATCTATATACATTGTCGCTATAGAAATTGCGTGCCATCACAACTTCCCCATATCCTCCTATACTCAACCTGTTGCCTTTGACATGTTGCATTACGCTGTCGCCCGCCACTTCTTGCGCATTAGTAGTAGATGCAATGCAGCAAGCAGCGCAGAGCATGAATGATGTAAAAAAATTATTCATATCTTTTCTTAGTTTGTAATATTATAAGCGTTTCCAGTTTTATAAAAAAAGAGTGCAGGTTTTTAGCTGCTGTCTTGTCTCAGAATTACACTTTACATAATAATTGAATTGGTAAGCGGATTATTTTCTTTGTACAAGAGTTGCACCCATCACTGCACTTTTTATGTCTTATAGTTTCGTGTTTCATTGTTCTTAGCGTTTGCAAAATTAAGTGGTTTAAGCAAAATATACAATACTCAAAAGTTGGTAAAATGCTTTTAATAAGAAAATGGTATTGTGAGATTTGTCGTATAAATACCTATTATTAGTTATTGCGTATTTCATTAAAAATGTGTTACTTTGCAACGTTTTAAAGAGTAAAAACGATGAAACATCAGAAAATGTATGAAGCGGACGATAAGATGATTTCTCTTATTCGCGATAACTATAGTCTACTTCAGAGTTTGGGTAGTTTCGGTATCAATCTCGGTTTTGGTGACAAAACTGTACGTGAAGTATGTGATGACCAAAATGTTGATACATATACCTTTCTTGCAGTAGTTAATTTCACAATAAATGGGTATCGTGACTTTGACGATGTGGATAAGTTGTCAATACCGACACTTATGCAGTATTTGCGTGCAAGCCATGAATACTATATAGATTTTCAGCTACCTTTCATCCGCAAGGGACTTCAGAATGCTCTTGATGAGCACGACAATCTGGCTCGCCTTATAATGAGACTATATGACGAGTATGCACATTCTATACGTAGCCACATGAAATATGAGGAGAAAACAGTATTCCCTTATGTTAATAATCTCTTGGAAGGACGTATAACAAATAACTTTGATATTGAGACTTATTCAAAACATCATGGCAAGACAGATGAGAAACTACGCGAATTGAAGAGCATTATCATAAAATATCTGCCAAGCGATGGCTTGCATAACAATCAGCTCTCTGCCACACTCTATAATATATATAATAATGAGGAGTGGCTTGCACTTCATGCAGAAGTTGAAGAACACTTGTTTATACCTGCAATCAGATGGCTTGAAAGAAAATCTAAGCAGACGGATGTTTCGGCAAAAATATCAAATATGATTAGTCCTTCAGGCACAACTGAGACTCTGAGTGAACGTGAGAAAGATGTTATTATTTGTGTAGTTCAGGGCATGACAAATAAAGAAATTGCAGATAATCTCTGTATTTCAATTAATACAGTTATTACTCATCGTCGCAATATTGCGAAGAAACTGCAAATTCATAGTGCTGCAGGTCTTACTATTTATGCAATAGTTAATAATTTTGTTGATATTAGTAGCGTAAATCTTTAGCATTTCATAGATTGCTTAGTGTGCAATGCTTCACTTTAAAATATTGCGCTTTTCATGTGCTTTGCTTACTGAAATGCAGGCAAAATGAATGAAATATCGTGGAATATTGCTAAAAATGAATTTTTTTTGAAAAAAATAAGGAAAAAGTTTGGCGGTTCCGGAAAATAGTCATACCTTTGCAACCGCAAAACAAAAGCAAGGCTCCCTAGCTCAACTGAATAGAGCATCTGACTACGGATCAGAAGGTTGTGGGTTTGAATCCCGCGGGAGTCACAAGAAAAGGACACTTCTATAGAGTGTCCTTTTTTTGTTTATGCATAGTTGAGTAAATTGATAATAAAGCAAATGCAGGTTCATTGTGAGCCTGCATTTGCTTTTTATGGAATCAGTTGTGTTTTTAGGAATTCATTAAATGTTGCTTTATAACCATTAAAAACATTTATATCAACATCACCTTGAATGCCGTTTACTCGTCCGTCAGGACTCAGTTGCCAATAAATCAGATGTACGTCGGGTTTATATTCTCCGTAGCGTGCAATCCAAATATTGTAACGTTTCTTTATGTCTGGTGCATCAACAAGATACCTGTTGACAAACGATTGTCCTACATATAGAATGGGTCTGCATCCTGTTGCATTCTCAACTAAGCGTAGCCATGTGCGTATTCTGTTCAGCAAGACTTCTGGACCGCCCATGTCCATGATTTGTTTGTGGGTTGGTTCCACATCGAGAACAGGTGGAAAATCGCCGCGTTTTAAGTGAGTATGTTTCAGAAAATAGTTTGCCTGTGCAACTGCTCCAGATTTTGTAGAGAAAAAGTGATATGCTCCGACTCGCTTGCCATGCTTGCGAGCTGCAATGTAGTCACTGTTGTAGTATTTATTGAGTATTGTTGTTCCTTCTGTTGATTTTATGTATACGAATGATACAGGGTAGTTAACCTTTCCGCTTATTCGTTTTTTGCTTATGTGTCCGAGTTGTGTGATGCGAAGGTTTGACCAGTCTATTCCATATTTCTTTTTGCCTATATCGTGCTGATAGCGTGAAATGTCAATGCCGTAAATCCTGTCAGACGTATAGTTAAGTCTTTCTCCTTTGAAAATATTTTCCGCCCATTCGCCTGTTCTTGCTGCTTTTCGTGGTTCGCTGCTGAATCCGAAACCGTCGCGCATATCAGATAGCCAATGACCTTCGTAGAAGCTGTGGTCGCGACTATCATATGAACCATGTCCGTTGGCTTGTCCTAATTTGTTGAATTGTCCGGTATATGTGCCTAGGGAGTCTTTTCTTACTCCTTCAGTCAGAGTGTCTGAATCCCAAAGCCCTAAGAAGCGGCGATGCAGACTGTCGGTTGTGAGACCGTAAATATGTGATGGCAGGAATTTTTTACCAACTCCAGCTCTGCACATTCTCACCAAATCTCTATTCAGTGAGTCTGACATTGACATGATTGGTTTAATTAATTCAGTATTCTCATAATATCTTGGTCTTACTCCGATTGGTTTTGTCTTGTCTGTAGTTTGGAACATCTGTTGTGATCCAGACAACTTTTTTACCAATCTGCAAGCCTTTTTTGTTACATTGTTTTTGCGGTCTCTATATAGTGCTAAATATGAATCTTGTTTCTTTGCAGAATACTTAGAGAAGTCTGAGTTGTTTTTCAGTGTATCAAGCAGTTGAGACTTTTTGCTTATTATGTTTTTTATGTTTTCGTGATGTTTGATCACCATGTCATAGCCTTCATCTTGAACACCATGCGCACGTAGATAATATTCGAGTTCATCAGACTCCTTCTTTAATCTCTTAATATCTTTTTCAAGTTCCGATTTCTTGGAATTAACAATTTGCCTTATGTCTTTTTCTCCTATATTTTTTTCGGTATTTGGTTGACATTCAGCAATGAACATGCCATAGCATGAAGGGATGAGTCTGTATTTGTTTACCCATGAAGCAGCATGATTGGTAGTCGTGTCGATATAGTTGAATATTGCTTTATTGTTAAGCATGACACTCTCTATATGATGCTTTTGGAGTACCATTTGGCACTTTTCTATTTCCGACTGGCTGCGCGGTTTCAAGTGCCATGCCAATTGCATTGCTGTCATCAATAGTAGGGTTATAATTAGAAATCTGACAGCCTTGCGTTCTGTCAGATTAAAGTATTTTTCTTTATGCTCGTTTTTCATTAGTTAATTCGTCTATTGTTGCGCAAAGGTAATAAGAAAACTCTGAATAAGACAATTCTTTTTAAGTCTTTTTCCGACCGTTTGCAAAAAAATATTTTGATTTGTCAGATTTAGTTGTTAATTTTGCAAAGCAAACCACTTTATGATTTAATTTAAATTGTTTCTATCAATGCTTATGAGAAAAATCTGCTTGTTATTTTTATGTTTCTCACTATCAGCAGTGTTACAAGCCCAGCATTCAGTATCTGTAATTCCAAAACCTGTATCAGTAGAAGTTCTTAATAAAACTTTCACCATAGGAAAGAATGTAAGAGTTAAGACAAATATGAATAAAAAAGAGGAAATGTTTCTTAATTCATATTTGCAAGAAGAGTTGAAATCTATGCGACAGGTGCGTGATGATGGCAAACTGAAATATGTTGTTGCAAAGGTTTATAAAGGTAAGAGTGTGCCTGATTATCTAAATCATGATGATGCTTATAGACTTAGAAATGTTGACGGAAAGAAAATACTTATAGAAGGAAAATGTGAAAGAGCTGTATTTTATGGTTTACAGACATTGCTTCAGCTAATAGATGATAATGGAAATATTGTAAGTGTAAATATAGATGACTATCCACGATTTCCCTATCGCGGATTGATGATTGACTGTTCGCGCCATTTCTGGGATAAGGAGTTTATCCTTAAGCAGATAGACGCAATGGCTCGATATAAGTTTTCATATCTGCATCTTCATCTTACCGATGCTGCAGGATGGCGAATAGAAAGTAAAAAGTATCCAAGACTTACGGAAATGTCGGCATATAGAACCGAAAGCGATTGGAATAAATGGTGGGTATCAGGTAAGGATAGGAAATATGTGAATATGCAATTTCTTTCTTCTGAAGACTCAAGTAAAAAGTATAATAATCCCGACTCACATCCTTATGGTGGTTTCTATACTCAAGATGATTTGCGAGAGATTGTTGCCTATGCAGCTGAACGTCATATAACAGTGATACCTGAGATTGAAATGCCAGGACATAGTGAAGAAGTTTTTGCTGCATATCCAGAATTGTCTTGCACAGGAAAACCATATACTAGTGGAGAATTTTGTGTTGGCAACGAAGATACCTTTACTTTTTTAGAAAATATTTTAGAGGAAGTTATGGATATATTTCCGTCAGAATATATACATATAGGTGGCGATGAGGCTTCGAGGAAGTCGTGGGAGAGTTGCCCAAAATGCCAGAAACGTATGGCCGATGAAGGACTTTCTTCAACAGCGGAACTGCAAAGCTACATGACTGCAAGAATCGAAAGGTTTCTGAATAGTCATGGGCGAAAATTGATGGGATGGGATGAGATTCTTGAAGGTTTTCTCGCTCCAAACGCAACTGTAATGTCATGGCGTGGCACAGATGGAGGATTGAAGGCCGCTGCAATGAATCATCATGTCGTAATGTCGCCTGGTGGATATTGCTATTTAGATGCATATCAGGATGCACCATCCACACAGCCGCGTGCTTTTGGCGGATATACTCCACTTGAACGTACATATAGTTTTGAACCAGTTCCTCAGGAGTTAAGAAATACGGAACAGGAGAAGTATATCGATGGAATACAAGGTAATCTGTGGACCGAAATGGTAGAGACTCCAAGCCATCTCGAATATATGCTCTGGGCTCGCGGACTCGCAATATCGGAAATAGGATGGAGTCAGACACATGATGACTTTTCTGATTTCAGAAATCGTGCCATTCTTGCTACAAAAGACTTGAAGAAACGCGGATACAATGTTTTCCAAGTAGGGCAGGAGGTTGGCTGCCGAGAGGAAAGCAAGTCTGTAATTTCACATGAAGCTATTGGAAAACCTGTTACTTATCTTCTTCCTTATGCTGATGTCTATAGTGCTTCTGGTGAAGGTTCTTTGACTGACGGACTTTCTGGCAACTGGTCTTATGGCGATGGAAGATGGCAGGGATTTATCAGTGGAGAAAGATTTGATGCTTTTGTAGACATGCTTTCGCCTACGGATGTTAGGAATATTACAGTCAACTTCATGCAGTTTTCTGGACCAGAGATATTTGCACCGTCAGAAGTTGAATTCAGCATATCAGATGACGGAATCAACTTCACGCCTATTTATAATGTTACTCACGACGTTAATAGCAGTCCAGACTATTTCATCATGCCAGTTTCTTGGAGTGGAGATAAAACAGCTCGCTACATAAGGGTAAAGGCAAAATCGGGAAAGTACGGCGGGTGGATTTTCACAGACGAAATATTTATAAACAAAAAATAGACCGAAACTCGGTCTATTTTTTTTATTTTGCTTCGGTCATGTCGCCTTCAACATATAGTCGCGTCATCTCAACCGTTCCATTAGTTCTAATCGTGATAGTCTTCTTAAAGTGTCCTGGGAACTTGCCCGCTCCGTTATACGTTACCTTTATTTCGCCTTTCTTTCCTGGCGCAATAGGCTGCTTCGTGTAAGAAGGAACGGTGCATCCGCAACTTGCAACAGCCTGATTGATAACGAGAGGTTTGTCGCCCACATTGGTAAATGTGAAGACACATTCCTGAACGGCATTCTTTTCAGAGAATGAACCGAAATTATGTGATGTCTTGTCGAACTTTATTTCGGCTCCTTTTTGTGCCATTGCCATCATCGACATGCACACCATAATCATCATAAAAGCAATTCTTTTCATATCTTCTATTTTTTTAGTTTCCATTTTCCAATGCAAATTTATATATCATTTCCGAAATAACGTATCCAAAATTTTTGTTTATACACTTTTTTAACACGATTTAATTCTTTATTGAAAATTTAAAAAGTCCCCGTTAAGTTTAGGTTAAAGTTAAGGTTCCGTTCCCGTTCTTATCCTTTCAACTTGAAAGCGGTTTTCCGTTTTTTATCTTCACTGAGCGAAAAACTTGCAATCTTCAGAGCCGAGTTGGGTAAAAAATTGATTAACTAACCCCGCCCATAACTTAAAATTTTACGACCGAGAAAAATAAAGTTGCAAAATATGCGAGTATTTGGCGGCTTCTCACTCATTTTAGTAAATTATTAGAAATCAACATCTTATAGATTTCGCCTCATAATTCGTAAGTGTTAAAAAAGTCAAAGGGCACCTTTCGCAGTGTGAAAGGGCACCTTTGGCACTGCAATATGCCACATATCGCACTGCGATATGCTACGTTTCGCATCGCGAAAGGACACCTTTCACTTTTTCGTTCCTTATGTTCGTTTACATAGTTTAAGCCGATTGATTAACAATTAAAAGCTTTTTAGCATTTCGCCTCGTGCCAAACGGAAAATCGTTCTCTAGAATTAAAATTCCGTTTGTCAAGATTTTTTACTTTTTTCGTCAAAAAATCGGGCTGATTTTGGAAGTTATAATTTGTAAGTAGTAATTGCTCTCCTAAGTTTAGGGGAGCTGTCACGAAGTGACTGAGGAGTGTGTCTACACGATGCAATGACATTGTTGATGGTGAATGATGAAAGATTAATGTTAACGGGAACTTTAACTCGTCAGCCGACACAACTATGAACTATGCACAATGAACTAAGTAACAATCTTCCGTCTAAAAAGTTGAGTATTTACTAAAAGTTGTTGCGCATTTTAATACATTTTACTGACGTACAATTACTTACATACATTAAATCTAAACAAAACAAACGCAAAATTAAATAGAATTATATAGTGTTATAATTGAGGGGTGTTTTTTGTATGGTACTTTTATTTACATTACTTTTGCACCGATTATCACCATAATTGAACAACTAATTTATAACTATCGCCGATAGGTAGATAACTATCATTCAGTGAACGGATTAGAGGACAACGGCTATCAGCGACATCTTTCCTTATATAATAAAGGTGTATGCGTGGCACAGGAAAAACAAGATTTTCCTGTGAATTTGTCGTCGGATTATTTGGCAGTTCCAAATAATTTGTTACTCTCTCACTCTCTCTCTCTCTCTCATAGGCGCACCGTCGCTACCAACCTCCCCAAATACATTTTTAAATACGCGCGCGAGTTGTCGTGCAATCCCTGTAGACAAAGGACTCTTAAGAGATTCTTTTGTCCGGTTTGTCATGCCCGTTCGCCAAGCCATATAATCCGAGTTTAATATAGAAAATCAATCGCTTTTTTGAAAATAAATATAAGCAAAAACAGTTACATTCATTTAATTTAGAAATAATGAGAAAATTCAAACTTTTGTTTTTATTGTTGCTGGCGTTAGTAATGTCGGCGACAAGTGCGTTTGCGCAAGCCGTGGGAACTACATTCGTGGTGGGCGACATTACCTATGAATTGACGGCTATGGATCTTACCACTCATAATAATACGGCAGTCGTAACTTATATTGGTGGTTCGGGAGCACAGACAGTACCTTCCACCGTGACACATCCGAAAAATCACGAGATGGTCAAAATCACAGGATCTAAGGAATTTACCAATTGTGCCAGCGGCGTTACAAGTATCACCTTTTCGGAAGGCTACACCACGATGGGTAAGGGATGCTATGCCAAGTCAAAAAATCTGACCAAGGTTACTTTTCCTGCCTCATTTACTACGATGGGTAAAGATTGTTTTGAATCAAATAACAGCCTGATCTCCTTCGAGGTTGCCAGCGGAAACACAATGTTCAAGCATAGCGATCAAGGATGGCTTCTTTCCAAGGATGGCACCACGTTGCATGCTTACCCAGGGGGTATCACGGGCGACGTTATTATTCCAGAAAGCATCACGACTATTGAGGCGACAGCTTTCAACGGATGCAAAGATGTACGGAAAATAACAATTCCATCAACGGTTACCAGCATTGCAACTGGTATCACCACCAGTTTCTTGGCTGTCGGCACCTATTTCCATGTCGATACAAACAATCCGAACTATAAGGATGTGGACGGCGTGCTTCTGAATAAAAACGGGGACGAACTTATTACTTTCCCGAAGGACTATTCGGGTACGCTGATCGACGGTAAGTACACCGTTCCGGGCACGGTAAAGACCATTTGCGGCGAAGCATTCAGCCATACATCTGTATTACCTACTTCTATTGACCTCAATAATACCGAAACCATTAGTGCGCAGGCATTCAACTATGCTAATGGATTGACAAGCGTAACCATCGGTCCGAAAGTTAGTAGCATACAGGATGGTGCTTTCGTTAATTGTGAGAAAATAACACAGTATGAGGTTGCACTCGACAATACGACCTATTTAAGTGATGGTGGTATTGTCTATTCCAAGAATAAAGAAACGCTTTATCTCTGTCCGATAGCCAAGACCGGCCCATACGAGATTCTGGCAGAGACAAAGACCGTGAAGGCGAAGGCCTTTTACCGTTCCAAACTTTCAAGCATCAAGTTCCCCACAGCACTTATTACGGTGGAAGACCAGGCTTTTCGCTTCAGCGAAATTGAAACGCTTGACTTTGGGACAAACTCGCACCTTGCGTCTATCGGTAGTTCTGCCTTTGGCAACACAAAACTCCATGGTAGTCTGACAATTCCAGCCTCTGTTGCCACTTTGAGTTCGGGTGCTTTCAACTATACCAAACTGACGGATGTACACATTGCTGACGGCTCACAACTGAATGCCATCACCTATCAGGCTTTCGCTAACATGCCCGATTTGGAAACTTTCACTTTCAACGGCTCTGCTGTGAATATGAAACGAATTGACGATCAGGCTTTTGCTAACGATCCGAAACTTAAACGACTGGATGTACCAGCCTCGGTAACGATAATTGGCAAGGGTGCTTTCCTGAACACCCCCGCCTTGGAGACTGTAACCTTTCAGACTCCTTCACAGATAAAGGAGATAAGAGAAGGTGCTTTTGGATCCTGTGGCATAAAATATATCACGTTGCCTGATGGCGTTACCAACATTCAGCAACAGGCTTTTGACAACTGTGCCAATCTGACCACCATCACAATTCCCGCATCGGTAACAAGCATCGGCACAGGAACTTTCAACTTCTGCGAGAATCTTACCTCTATTCAGGTTGATGCAAACAATCCGAACTATTCCTCTCTTGACGGAATGCTGGCCAACAAGGAAAAAACCAAACTCGTAGTGTTCCCGGCCGGAAAGGCAAACACCAAGTTTGCTATTGTTCCTAACGTAACGGCCGTAGAACCTTACGCTTTCTACGGCAGTGAGAAGATTACCACCATCACCTTCCCCAAGACCGTGACCTCCATCGGCCAGCGTGCCATTGCTCTGTGTAAGAACTTGAAGTCTTTCAGTTTCATGGGCGAAGAGAATGTGCCTACGTTGACTAAGGACATCATGTACGAGTCTGGCAATGTGAAAGACATTACCGTGTTCGTGCGCAAGAAGTGGTATGAGAATTCTGCCAACCAAGCCACTATCAACAACTACAACAACACCTTCAAAGAGGTTCACCCCTCGTTTGTGACCCAGACGGGCTACGACCGCGGCACAGAGTTCTTCCCGACCTCCATGACCGACGCCGGCGTCATCAGTTTCTACACACCGCGCACATCGGTCATCATTCCTGCAAAGGTGAAGGAAGACACCAAAGACGCAGTGCGTAACAAAACATGGAACGGCGAGTACAACGTGAGCAGCGTGCTCGACTTCGCTTATGAGAACGAAAGCAAGGTAGAAGACATTGTCTTCCTTGCCGACATCGGCGTAATAGGTCTCAACGCCTTCAAGGCCGGCACCCAGTTGAAAGGCATCTACTTCGTTGGCAACACCCCAGCCCTGTTGAGCAGCACCGACTATCAGCAACCCGACAGTTATCCTTTCAAGGCAGGTCAGGCCATCTATGTGAAGGAGAGCAAGGTCAACGAATACAAGACCAAGTGGGAAGTAGACGGCAACACACTCGGCATCACCCATAAGATACCTCAAGAGACTCATCAGTTTGGCGGTACCGTATGTTTCCCCTTCGACGTGAAATATCCTTCCGGACAAGGCAGCAACGACATCAAGCCTTATGTGCCGATGGACTACACCCACGCCTACGACACAAGCAATCCGTTCGTAAAGGCATACAGCGTGGACAACTACTATGTGCCAGCCTTTGTTGGTGCGCTCATACGCAGCAAGGAAGCCGTTACGGTGAATTCCTATTGCGAAATGGATGAAACGCAAGCCCACGATAAGACGGCATTGACTGCACTTGGCTATAGCGAGACAGACAACAACTGTATGATAGGTGCTGTGGAAGATACGCCAATCACCAACGAGACTGGCTATCAATACTACGCTTTCCGCAAGAGTACGGGTAAGTTCGTAAAACTCAACAACGGTGCCAACTTCCCCCACTTCAAGGCCTACTTCCGCTTGGCAGACAATGCAGCCGCACCTGCCAAGGAGTTTAAGATCGTCTTCGACGACGCCATGGTGACCGGTATCGACGGCATCATCGACAACACCGCAGCCGACAAGGCCGACGAGCCTTACTACAACCTCAACGGCATGCAGGTGGTTCGTCCCAGCAAGGGCGTTTACATCCGTGGCGGCAAGAAAGTAATCATCAAATAAAAAGCATTTAAGCAATGAAAAAGACATATATTCAACCCGAACTGGAAGTTCTCTCCATGGGGCACGGTGCCCACCTCATGGAAGTGTGGAGCATAGGCATCGACCCCAACGACCCGGGCATAGGCCCCGGCGATGAAGACGACATTGGCGCAAAGCAGGGTTTCTTCGACGAGGAGGATGACTGGGCAAAACTGGGCTTCAATGCTTGGGAAGACTAATACAGCGTGATGCCATGCTCTGCCTCACTGATGGTGGGGCATGGCATTTATGCTTCCGGCAATACGGCTCTTTTGAGCAACAATTATTAACCAGCCGATGAGTGGTGTAGATAGAGATGGCGACAAGTCCTACTTCAGTAGGGCACTACTTATACTTCAGTGCCCCACTACTTATACTTTAGTCGTTGTTAACATTTCAGCCGCTTTTGGCACAAAACAATCAAACCTATGGCATTCTACAAGAAAGTACAGATGAAAGTGAACGGCAAGTGGTATCCCAAGTTGTAAATGATAACGCAAAAGTATACCAGATAATAATCTAAAAGTATACCACTTCGGTTGAGTTCTGCAAAGATACTGATGACGAAGACGACGATAGTTGGCCAAATTATAATATATGGAACGACTAAATATAACTGAAGATATAAATTGAGTGTATCTTTAAATGTGAATCCCGAAAGTTTTTTCAAAGTGTGACTTTCGGGATTCTTTTTGTCATTATTTTGTTGATTTGGCATCTATTGTTAATTGGCGATGATAAATAAGTCTGCTAAAAAAGATTTCTGTGCTTGTAGATTTCTCGGAAAAAATGTGTAAGTTTGCAAATGCTATGGAATCAAAGATGACAAAAGGCAGGCCTCGAATGGCTATAATAGATAGTAATGTGTTGGCATTGGTGGGGTTGAAGCAGATACTTCAGCAGGTTATGCCGATAGCAGATATTTCAACTTTTAGTTCCTTTGAAGAATTGGAAATGGAGGGGGCAGACTCGTTCTTTCACTTCTTTGTGGAGATGAGCATTGTTCTCTCACAGCGCAGTTTTTTTCAAGACCGCCGCAGGCGTACCATTGTTCTTACTACTTCGCAAAACCCTGATAACCATTTGAGCGAGTTTCATTGTCTTTGTACTGCGGTTTCGGAGAAAGAACTTGTGCGTTCACTGCTTGTACTTGTTCAGAGTGCGCATGGTCAAGGGCAGCACATGCCGCCAATGCCAAAGAGCCTGCATTCGAAGATATTAAGTGATAGGGAGATTGAGGTGTTGTCGTTGATAGCTCAAGGATTGTTAAACAAGGAAATCGCAGACAAGCTGAACATAAGTATGACGACTGTGATTACGCATAGAAAGAATATTGTGGAGAAACTTGGAATGCGCACAGTTTCGGCATTAACAATCTATGCTGTTATGCATGGTTATGTTGATATAAATTGTATTTGATGATAATATTAATATTAACTTTAACTTTAACCTTAACCTTAACTATGAACTATATTAATCTCGTCATTAATCATTAATCCAGCATAACTATGAACTATGAACTATGAACTATGCACTAACAAAGGCTATGCACTATATTTGCTTGCCAAATTATTAAAGGAATGGTGCTAACAAATGGGCAAACCATCCTCTGAAGCGTTGCCAGCGATTGCGGAACTTGTGCCAGTTGTCCATGTTTAGCTTGAAGCTGCGCTGTTTGTCACGCTGGAACATTGCCGACAGCTGGTTTGTTGTGCATTTGTCTACTATAACAGCATTTTCTTCAAAATCGAATCTGAGACTTCTTGCATTGAGATTGGCGCTGCCCACTGTGCAGAAACGACCGTCAACCATGATGACCTTAGTATGGTGGAAACCTGGAGTAAATACCCATACTTCAACACCATGTTTCATCAGTTTGTGGACATTATAGAATACACAGTCGGGGGTAAGAGGAATATCGCTTCTTGCCGAAACCATTATCTCAACCTTAACACCTCTCTTAACTGCATTGCGGAGTGATTTTTTTAATTTATTGTTGAGAGTTAGATAAGGATTTATGAGCAAAATGCTGTCTTGGGCAGCATCTATAGCATTAATATAGAAATCGCGAATAATAGTATTGGAAGTGCGGGGCTCACGGTTGATTATGCCTACAGTCTTCTTGTATGCCGTAGAACAGGTATCTGCCTTCAGCGAGTTGAAGCGGCGGTGATGCAGATGTCCTTGATAGTATTTTGCGCCATGCAGATTCTGTTTAGTCACTTTATTCCATAATCGGATGAAAATCTTTTGCAGGGTATTGACCTCTTCGCCTTCAATGCGGCAGTGCATGTCTCGCCATTCTCCAACAACATCGGTTCCTTTGATATAGTAGTCGGCTACGTTCATTCCGCCAGTATATGCTATCTCCCCATCTATTACGACTATCTTGCGATGGTCACGGCAGAAAACATGATTAACCCAAGGAAAGCGGATTGGGTCGAATTCATATATTTCTATGCCTTTTTCCCTGATGGCTTGCAAGTGTTTTTTCTTCAATGGCTTGTTGTTGGAATCATTACCGAAACCATCAAAAAGGGCTCTTATTTCGACTCCCTCGGCAGCTTTCTCTCCAAGCAAGTCGAAAAGCAGACTTGCAATGGAATCGTTGCGAAAATTAAAATATTCTAAGTGGATGCTACTTTCTGCCTGACGTATTGCAGCAAACATATCGTCAAACTTTTCCTGGCCATTCATCAGCAGGGTAACAGAATTGTTGTTGCTGAAAGTTATGCCTTTGTTGCGAAGGCAGTCTACAATTATGGAGTCGGATGTTGGCTTAGATTCTTGAGAAAATGCCATAATAGCTGCTGTCCAAATAGACAATAATGAGACTATTCGGAGTAGGGGAGTGTTGGCTGCTTTTCTCATAGAAAGTAGTGAGTGGAGTAATAAGTTAAAAAAGTGATTATACCATGCATCTGTAGTGGTCTACTACTCCTACAAGATGTTTTTCTTCGTCGGTTACAAGAACAGAATGAATCTTATGCTTGTGCATGATTTCCTGAATCTCAGTTATCTTCATTGTTGTTGGAACACATTTTGGAGTGGTTGTCATGATGTCGCTTACTGTCTTGTTGAAGAACTCGGCTTTCCACTTTTCCATTGCACGACGAATGTCGCCATCGGTTATGAGTCCAGCAACTTTGTTGTCTACAATAGCGATACCAAGCCCGAGTTTGCCCTTTGATACAAGAATAATAGCTTCACCTAAATTCATGTCTGGATTGATTACAGGCAGGTGTTCGGTGTGCATTACGTCGCCCGCTGTTGTCAACAGTCGTCTGCCTAACGAACCTCCAGGGTGGAACTGTGCGAAGTCGCGTTGCTCAAATCCTCTAACTTCCATTAGTGCCACAGCCAAAGCGTCGCCCATAGCTAACGCAGCAGTGGTGCTGCTTGTTGGAGCAAGGTTTAGAGGGCAGGCTTCTTTCTTAACATGAACGAGTATGTGTGCATCAGAATACTTAGCAAGCAGTGAATCGGGGTTGCCTGTCATAGAAATGATAGGAACATTCATGTGTTGCAGAAGTGGGATGAAGCGTAGCAATTCGTCGGTCTGTCCTGAATTGCTCAGTGCAAGCACGACATCGTCTTTTGTCATCACTCCTAAGTCGCCATGAAACACATCAAGGGGGTTTATAAAGAAAGATGGCGTACCTGTGCTTGACAATGTGGCTGCGATTTTAGCACCAATGTGTCCGCTCTTGCCTACACCAGTTACAATTACTTTACCTTTACAGTTTACCATCATGTTTACGGCGCGGTCGAAGTTGCTGTCTAACTGAGGAATAAGTTCGATGAGTGCCTCTGCCTCGTCGCGTATGCATCGTTCTGCAAATTGTATGACGTTCTGTATGTGTTCTATATGTTTTGTATTCATGGCTGTATTTTATTCTGTTAATTTTTCAACAAGTGATTCAAGATTGTCAAGTTGCAACATGTTGGCTGCATCGCTCAAACCCTTGTCGGGGTCAGGATGAACTTCAAAGAAATATCCTGTAGCACCAAATGCTTTTGCTGCCAGTGCCATAGACGGTACAAAACGGCGGTCGCCGCCAGTCTTTCCGCCAGCTCCTCCAGGACGTTGCACACTATGGGTGCAGTCCATAATGACAGTTGGCACAATATCGAGCATGTCTGGAATATTTCTGAAGTCGACAATGAGATTGTTGTATCCGAAACTGTTGCCACGTTCTGTGAGCCAAACTTCATTTGCACCGGCATCGAGGGCTTTCTCGACTGGATAGCGCATGTCTTGTCCGCTAAGGAATTGTGCTTTCTTTATGTTGATAGTCTTTCCTGTATGCGCAGCACTTACCAGCAAATCAGTTTGGCGGCAAAGGAAAGCAGGTATCTGCAATACATCTACAACTTGTGCTGCAATTTCTGCTTGCCAACTCTCGTGAATGTCAGTCAGCAAGCGTAATCCATATTTCTTCTTAACCTCAGAAAGCATTTCGAGACCCTTTTCTATTCCAGGACCGCGAAAGGAATGGATTGATGTACGATTGGCTTTGTCGAAAGAAGCCTTGAAGATTATTTCTGTTTTGTGTTTGCTATTTATGTTAACCAGTGTTTCAGCCACAGTATTCAGGAGTTCCTGCGACTCAATTACACATGGCCCTGCAATGATTATTGGTTTCATAGTCTTGCGTTTTTTAACTTACAAAAATAGGAATAAAGATAGAGATTGACAAAAAAAACATTCTTTTTTTTTAATAAGTGCTATTTTTTATCATTATTTGTTGGTAATGAAACTAATTATTCCTACTTTTGCCACGTGAATAAAGTAAATCAGTTTATTTATTGCTTCAGACTTAATCAATAAATTAAAAGAAATAACCAAAACAAAAAGAAAGGAAAAAGTCATGAAAAAATTATTTGTTTCACTTTTGTTAGTTATGGGTGCAGTTTGCGCTCAGGCTCAGGTTTATGTAGGTGGTGGCATCGGTCTTGGTGTCATGAACTATGATTATGGTGAGAATGACAAAGACGTTACAATTTACAAGTTCATGCCAGAAATTGGATATACACTCGATAAGAACTTTGCTGTAGGTGCTGTATTCGGATGGCAAGGTTCAACTGAAGGCGGACAGAAAGCCGTTTCTGTTAATCCATACTTGCGCTACACTTTTGCAAACTTCAAGAATGTAAGCCTCTTTGTTGATGGCACTGTTGGATACGAACATCGTTATGGTGGCACTGAACATTCTGACGTATTTAATGCAGGTTTTAAGCCTGGAGTTGCTGTTGCACTAAATAACAAACTTAGTTTTGTCGCTCATGTTGGCTTCTTAGGTTATGAAACAGTTAAGGATGTTGACACAAAGGCAAAGGTTAACTACTTTGGTCTTGACCTCGACGGCAACGCATTGTCTTTCGGACTTTACTATAATTTCTAATCTATAGAGAAGGAGAAAGAAAAACAGAATTAAGTCTTCAGCAAGAATAAAATATAATGAAAGCAGGGAACCATATCAGTATGGCTCCCTGCTTTTTTATTATATTATGTTGTTTTTATTATTATATCTCCTCTTGTTTTTTAATATACTTTCTTTGTATTGATAATTTATTTTCTAAATGATTGCTGTTATATAGTTGGTATTATACTTGGTATTATAATTATAGCCTAAAGAAGATAAACTCCTTAAGACTTTATTAGCGATTATGTAGTTAGACAGTATGAAATAATATTTAATGTTCTCAAGCGCTCAACTTGTATTTTATGATGTATTAAGTTTATATGGTTGTGAAATGGTCTACTTATAGGCTTAAGTCTAAGTTGTCTCGTAAACTTTTGCAATCTTAATAAACTTAAGCTTGCGAATATTCAGTAAGGTTATATTAGTTTATTGGATATAAAAAAATAGGAAGCTATATAAAAGTAGCTTCCTATTTTTTATTGTTATGAAATTATCTAATTTTAGATAACTGCTCCGTTGTAAATCCATTCATAGATACAACTTAGAACACCAAAGAGCATGATGCCAGCAGTACAGATGGCAAGGGCTGTCTTAGTGTAGTTGTCACTCTTGAATGTAGGCAGAGGATTATCAGAACCCTTGATATACATAGCCTTGACAATGAGCAGATAGTAGTAGAGACTTACTACGGTGTTGAGCAATGCGATGAAAACAACAACGTAGGCTATTGATGACATTGATTCTGTTGCAGCCATGAATACAAAGAATTTGCTGAACATACCTGCAAATGGAGGAATACCTGCCAAAGAGAATAATGCAACTGTCATAAGGAATGCCAAACGTGGGTTTGTGCGGTAGAAACCATTGTATGCGCTCATGTCTGTTGCACCTGCATTGTTCTGCTCAACTGTGTTGATAACTGCAAAGACACTGAGGTTGGCTACAACATAAACTAGCACATAGTATGATAGCGCTGCAATACCGAGTGTGTTTGCGCCTACTACTGCCAACATGATGTAACCAGCCTGTGAGATAGAACTGAATGCCATGAAACGTTTCAGTTCGCTCTGACGGATGGCAAAGAGATTGGCAATTGTGATTGACAAAACTATTACGATATAGAGCAAGTGCTGCCAGTATTCTATCATTGGACCAAATGCTTTCATCAAAGCAACTAACAAAGCAAAAGCTGCTGCACCTTTAGAAACAACACTCAGATAGGCTGTAACTACTGTTGGTGCACCCTGATATGTGTCGGCTGTCCAGAAGTGGAACGGTACTAGAGATATCTTAAATCCAAGTCCACTAAAGAAGAATACCATACCCATAATCATAAGTGGTGATAATGTCATTGCGCTTGCAACATCGCTGAAATATAGAGTGCCGCATGCTGCATAGACAAATGTAAGACCAAACAGCATTATGCTACTTGAGAATGTTGCTGTAAGGATATACTTGGCAGCACCTTCGGCAGAATTGTTGCGATATTTGTCTAAAGCAACCATACATGCCATGGGAACGCTTGCCATTTCAAGTCCTAAGAAGAACATTAGGAAATGTCCTGCTGACATCATCATGTTCATACCAAGCAGGGTAGAAACAACGAGCATATAGAATTCGCCTTCATGCCTGTCGAAAGTGCCCATGCGGTCTATTTCTGCAACATTGTAACGACCATATATCCAAGTGCGACTCATAATGAGAACGATGAGTGTTCCCATAGAAAGAATTATCTTCATGATGTTGGCTGCCTGAGATGTGATATACATACCTCCGAAAGCCTCTGTCGGTTCAATGCAGAAGAAACTCAGCACAAACTCAGCAAACATCAATATACAAACAAGTGGATTGAACCACCGACGCTCGTTACTCTTAGACGATGCGAAATCGGCAATGAAAACGATTATCAGAATGGCTACTAGCATAGCCTCTGGTATCATATTAAGAAATTGACTGTAATTCATATTCCAATTTGTATTTAATTATAATACTGCAAGTGTTTGTGGAGTGACTACATTAAGGATAGGACCAACAGCATCGCTGATTACATTGCTTGCCCATAATGGGAACAAACCTAGTCCAGCAACGCAGAATATCAGGCAGGCAACAGCAAATCGCTCATCCCATGTTGCATCGGTTAGTTCTTCATAGTGTGGATCGGCAACCTTCTGGAATAGGATTTTACCAACGACACGAAGAATATAAACAGCTGTTACAACAATAGAAGCACAAGCAATGATTGTTGCTGTGCGGCGCATTACGTCTACACTGCCATCTGCCATCTTTGCACCGAATGAACCTACAAAGATTGTCATCTCAGCTATGAAGCCAGAGAAGCCTGGTAAGCCAAGGTTGGCTAAACCTGCTAATACGTAGCCAACAGATAGGAATGGCATAATCTTCATAAGTCCTCCAAGCTTGCGGACATCACGTGTGTGAGTACGACCGTAAATCATACCAATGAGTGCAAAGAAAAGTGCTGTCATCAAACCGTGAGAAAGCATCTGGAGTACTGCACCAGTGCAAGAAACCTGAGTCATCATCAGAAGAGCAAACAATACGAGTCCGCAGTGGCTGACTGAGGAATAAGCATTAATATATTTCAAGTCAGTCTGAACACAAGCAGAGAGTGCACCATAAACAACCGAAATTGTTGTAAGGATGATGAATATCCAAGCTAATTGCTGAGCTGCATCAGGCAACAGAAACATTGCTATACGGAAACAACCATAACCTCCAAGCTTCATAAGTACGCCAGCATGGAGCATTGATACTGCTGTTGGGGCAGATGCGTGACCATCGGGTGACCATGTGTGGAATGGGAAGAGTGCTCCTAATACACCGAAACCGATGAAGAGCAATGGGAAGAATATTTTTTGGATAGCAACAGGAATGGCATGGTTCTGTGCAATAACTAAAATGTTCATTGTGTACTCTCCGCTGTTAGCTCCGTTAAAGAAGTAGATACCGAGAATACCAATAATGAGCAATGCAGAACCACCCATAAGCATAAGAGTAAGTTTCATGGCTGCGTATTCCTTTGCGCCACTTCCCCAAACACCAATAAGAAGGTACATAGGGATGAGTGCCACTTCATAGAACATGAACATTGTGAACATGTCAATAGATATGAAGAAACCGTAAACACCAGTTGAAAGGAGTGTGAACCAAAGGAAGTATTCTTTGGTCATGGGTTTAAGTTGCCATGAAGCAAATGTACCAGTAAAGACAATGACACTTGATAACAGTAACATTACAACAGAAATGCCATCGACTCCTACATTATAAGCTATATTCAACGGTGCGAACCATGTGTGACAAGCAGTGAACAACATGGGATATTGGTCAGCTGGCATTGTCTGGCGCATCTGAATAAATGCAATAGTTAGATAGACAGATAGGGCTAACAAGAGTGTTGAACCTACCACCATCACACCGCGTACTTGATTAAGGTTGTGAGCAAGCCACAGACCTAACAGCATTAAAGCGGGGATTATTACGAATAATGTTAATATACTCATAGTCTAAATATTATAAGCAAAGTAAGATTAATGTTAATGCTACTGTACCAGTGAGGAACCATACGACATATTGACGTACATCGCCACTCTGCCAGCCACGAATGCTTTCTCCAGCCTCGTTTGTTCCCCAAGCCATGAAGTTGAATGTTCCGTCAATAACACGACGGTCGAACCATGCGATTGGTTTAGAAACAAGGTTGAAAATAATCTTGTGGGTAACAAACTGATAAACCTCATCCATATAGAAACGCTTGTAGGCTGCACGATGAAGTTTTGGGAATGTCTTATATAGTTTGTCTGCAATAGGCTGTTTCTCACCTTTGTAGATATATGTTGCGAGAAGTATGCTACACACTGCAATGACAATACTTGTTCCTGCTACAGTCCAATCGAGATGTATGTCGTAGAGTTGTCCACTTGCGCTGACAAAATGTCCGAATGGAATAAATCCTGCGCAAATAGTTACTGCAGAAAGGAACATCAGTGGGAATGTCATTGAAAGAGGTGCCTCATGTGGTGTGTGATGTGCATGTGCTTCCTTGTTTTCTGTTCCCCAGAAAATACCGTAATATAAACGGAACATATAGAAGGCAGTCATAGCGGCAACACCTGTCATAATCCAACCTACAACTGGGCTGTACTGCATGCAGGCTGTAAGAATCTCATCCTTAGAGAAGAAACCTGAGAATGGAGGAATACCTGCAATAGCTAAACAGCTGATAAGGAATGTGATATGTGTGATTGGCATATATTTGCGCAAACCACCCATCATTGACATCTCATTAGAATGTACTGCATGGATAATACAACCAGCTCCTAAGAACAGACATGCTTTGAACATAGCATGAGTGAACAAATGGAACATTGATGCCATATATCCTAACTGTGCATGATTGTCTAAAACTGCTTCGTGTCCAGGAAGGCAGACTCCAAGAGCTACCATCATGAAAGCAATCTGAGAGATTGTTGAGAACGCTAAAACGCGCTTAATATCGCTCTGTGCACATGCAACAGCTGCTGCGTAGAAGGCAGTGAATACACCTATCCAAACAACTATGCTCATTGCTTGTGGAGCATATTCAATCCACAAAGGGAACATACGTGCTATCTGGAATACGCCAGCAACAACCATTGTGGCAGCATGAATCAATGCAGATACTGGTGTTGGACCTTCCATTGCATCTGGCAACCAAATGTGAAGTGGGAACATAGCACTCTTACCAGCACCACCGATGAACATGAGTACAAGCGCTGTTGGAAGAATAAATCCGCCAGCTGCGACCGCACGAGTGGCATCAGCTGTGATGAATTCGGTAGCACCTTCGCCCATTACAACTCCGCCATTTACAAATGAGAAACTGAATGAGCCTGTGTAGTAACCGAAGATAAGAATACCGATGAGGAAGAACATATCGGCAAAGCGTGTTACAATAAATGCTTTTTTAGAAGCTGCAACAGCTGCATGTGTCTGGTAGTAGAAACCGATGAGCAAATAAGAAGAAACACCAACAAGCTCCCAGAAAAGATACATCTGGAAAATGTTTGTTGCTACAACCAGACCTAGCATAGACATTGTAAACAAAGAAAGGAACGCATAGTAGCGCTGGAATCCTTTCTCGCCATGCATATAGCCAAAAGAATAGATATGCACCATGAGGCTAACCGTAGAAATAACGATGAGCATCATTACAGATATTGGATCTAGCAAAATACCCATATCAAAGTGCAGATTGCCTAATGGCAACCAAGTAAAGTTATAAGGTACAAGAGTTGCATAAACTCCTTCTGCTGTACGAGCAGCAGTGAAATAGTTGAATGCTGTAACGTATGACAGTATCGTAACTAATCCTAAAGAAGTTGTACCGATTAATCCTGCTACCTTATGAGACATCTTCATACCCGCCAAACCTAAAATAAGGAATGTGAGTGCAGGCAGAAGGAGTATTAAAAATACATAACTATATTCCATAATTATTTTTAGAGTTTCATGTTTTCAATACTGTTCACCTGATCACTGTTGAAACGGCGGTAAACATTTAATATAATAGCAATAGCAACTGCAGTCTCGGCTGCGCTTACTCCAATAGAGAATAATGTGAAGAAGAATCCTTCAAACTCATTTGGAAAAAGCAGACGGTTGAACACAGCAAAGTTCATATCAACAGCATTCAAAATCAATTCTACAGAAATAAGCATTGATATAAGATTGCGGCGTGTTACAAAACCGAAAACACCAATGAAGAAAAGCAACGTGCTTAGTATAATAAAATATTCTACTGGTATCATAGATTACTTGTCCTTTCTTGATATTACGATTCCACCAATGATGCAGGCTAACAAGAAGAGTGATATAAACTCAAATGGAAGTACATACTGATATTTATCAGCTCCCATAAGTGTTGTTCCAATGACTTTCATTGGCACCTCTTCATTTGCTATTGCATTGCTAATAAACTGATTCTTGAGCAGGATGAAAAGCACTAATACTAAACCTGCTAAAGCTGAGAGACCACCAACTACCATGCGCTTGATGTTAAGTTTCTCAGTGAAACCTTGAAGTGTGCGCTTTGATACAAGTTGGATGGCAAAAATGTATAACATGGTTACACCGCCAGCATATACACTGATTTGAACAGCGCCAAGAAAGGTGTAATCAAGCAAGAAATATATTCCTGCTACGCCAAATAGAACGAAAAGCAGAAATAAAGCAGCTCGCATTATTCGCTTTGTTGCCACACATAAAACGGCAGAACCTAGAATGACAACAGAGAGAATTATAAACATTATGATATTAGCCATAATTATTACTCGTTGTTTACTTAGTGCTTGTGTTGAACTTTCCTATTTCAATATCTGCTCCACCGTCAATGAGTGCAGGCAGACTTCCACCCTTATAGTGTTCTTTATCAAGGTGCAGAACAAGAGAGTTGCGGTCAAAAACACTGTTTTCAAAATCATTTGTAAACTCTATCGCATCAAAATTGCATGCATTTGTACACAACTGGCAGAACATACAGTCGCCTAAGTCGTATTGATAATCAACTAATTGACGCTTTTTCTTGCCAGTTTCAGGATCTTCTACCATTTGGGTTGTTATTTTGATAGTTCCATTAGGACAAGATTTCTCGCACAAAGTACATGCAGTACACTTATAGTTTCCGTTCTCGTCGCGTTTGAAAACCAGACGTCCACGATGGCGTTTTGAAACATGAAGTGTAGTTTTGCGGTTCTCGGGATATTGCTCTGTCGATTTTGGGGTCAGGTATTCTTTGAAAGTTACTTTCAGTCCTGTAGCCAAAGTCTTAGCAGCACTAATGATACCTCCGAAATATGATTGATTATTCTCCATATTTTATACTAGTTAAATATACCATTTTAGTGCAACAATAACAGTCATCAGCACGATGTTAAACAATGCTAATGGCATTAGATATTTCCATTCAAGAGCAAGAATCTGGTCAATACGCAGACGAGGATATGTCCAGCGTACCCACATAAGAATCCATACAATAAAGAAAGTCTTGCCTAAGAACCATACAAATCCAGGAATGTAGCTCATTATGTTGTCGAATGCCTCAATGCCAATAGATATTGGTGCCCATCCTCCAAGAAAGACAGCGGATGCAATTCCTGAAATAACAAAGAGATTCAGATATTCAGCAAGGTAGAAGAAACCAAATCCCATACCAGAATACTCTGTATGATGACCTGCTGTTAACTCACTTTCTGCTTCTGCCATGTCAAAAGGTCCACGATTTGCCTCTGCATTACCTGCAATCAGGAAAACAAAGAATGCGATAATTGCTGGTACATGGCCTTTGAATATAAGCCACTGCCAAGGACCTACTTGTGATTCAACTATGCCAGACATCTGCATTGTTCCTGTTAATATTACAGCAGCAATAAGACACAGACAAAGTGACATCTCGTATGAAATCATTTGTACGGCAGCACGCATGGCTGATACGACAGAATATTTGTTGTTACTTCCCCATCCTGCTAGGAATATTCCAACTACACCGATAGATGAAATTGCTGTTATAAGAAATATACCAACATTGAAATCTAGAATATGAGCTCCTTTATTCCAAGGAAGGAATGAAAATGTTCCTACTGATGCTATGATTACCAGTAATGGAGCAACAACATAAAGAAGTTTGTCTGCTTTATCAATAAAGAAAATCTCTTTGATAAGCATCTTGAGTACGTCGGCAAATACTTGAAGCACTCCCCATGGACCAACACGCATCGGACCAAGACGGCACTGGAAGTATGCACATACTTTTCTTTCCATGAATATAAGTACAATTGCAATCAGTGCATATGCTAATAATATTAGCACACCTACTACAATGCACTCAATCAATATCGACCAAAAGTCTCCTAAGCCAAGAGTATTGCGCAGAAGACCGTCGAACCATTGTGTCACTATAGAAAAATTAAACATATTTGTCTCATTAAATAATTATTATCTATCTATATCTGGGATAACAATGTCGATAGCAGCACCTGTTGTTACAAGGTCAGCTATTTTCTGGCCTCGCAGCATCTTGTCAAGAGCACCTACAAGGGTAAGTCCCATTGGACGCATCTTCAAACGATATGGACTCTTGTCTCCTTTTGAGTCAAGATATACTCCAAACTCTCCACTTGCACCCTCGACAGAGAAATACCATTGTCCTTCAGGTACCTTGATTATAGGTTTCTGCTTTATATAGAAATCGCCTTCAGGAATGTTGTCAATAAGCTGTTCTATGATATTAAGACTCTGATACAACTCATTAATGTGTATATTGTATCTGTCCATGCTATCACAACCCGTTGAAATAACCTGTTCCCATTCTACCTTATTATATAAATCGTATGGGTGGTTCTTTCTGACATCGTTTTTCCATCCAGAGGCACGACCTGCAGGTCCTGTTACACCATAGTTGATGCAGTCTTCTAAACTCATCATTCCGACTTTCTCAAAACGATTGTGAGTGATAACATTGTCTCCAAAAACGTCAATATACTCCTGAATCATTGGACGCAGATAAGAAACGAGCTTCTTAACGTTCTTTACAAAGTTGGGGTCAATGTCATCTTGAAGTCCACCAATTCTATAATAGTTTTGAATCAGGCGTCCACCAGTTGTTTCCTCCATTACGTTAAGAACATGTTCACGGTCACGCATACAGTATAGGAATGCGGTCAAAGCGCCTAAGTCTTGTGCGCAGCATCCACAGTATAGAAGGTGAGAGTCGATACGCTGTAACTCGTCCATAATTGTGCGGATATACTGAATACGCTCAGAAAGCTCAATTCCCATGCCTTCTTCAATAACACCCACAAGAGCATGACGGTGCATCATAGCAGATAGGTAATTCAAACGGTCTGTCAAAGCAAGAGACTGAGGATATGTATAGCTCTCACACATTTTCTCGATACCACGATGAATGTATCCTAAGTGTGGATAGATACGTTTTACTTCTTCACCGTCAAGTACAGTCTGCAGGCGAAGTACACCATGGGTAGATGGATGCTGAGGACCGATGTTGATTACATAGTCGTCATCGTCAAAGAGCCTGTTTTTTTTGCAGCATAACTTGCCATCATCGTTAAGATAATACTCAAGTCCATAGTCTGGTTCGACATCGTCTTCAAGAGTGTATGATTTGTCACCCTGGTAGTCCTTACGCAGAGGATATCCTTTGAAATCATTGCGCAAGAACAAACGGCGCATGTCAGGATGGTTTAAGAAAACAATTCCGAAGAAATCGTAAACTTCGCGTTCAAGTAGGTCTGCGGATTTCCATAAGTTGGAAACTGTAGGGACATAATGTATTCCATTTTGTTGCTGTGCAATTATCTTAACGCTTGTTCGCTCATGATTTTCTGTGTTTTCAATAATGTAGATACATCCTAAACCTTCTTCGCCAAAATCTTCACCAATAATGGTAACTAAGTAGTCAAAATGCTTATTGTTCTTCAGTTTGCTCATCTCTTTAGCAAAACTGTCGAATGGGAAAATCTGATTTTCTAATTTCATTTTGCTTCCTCCTGTTCTTTTTTCAAGTTCTCAACAAAATCTTTTGGAACTTCAGTTACCACAATAGGTTCATTTTTTCCGTATGTGAGCTCTTCATTGCTAACTCCTTTTTCACGCTCCTCTGCATTCTGCTTGTGATTTGCACCACCAAAGAATTTCTCAATTTTTACTTTTCTCTGAAGTTGCATCATGCCATAGAGAATTGCCTCTGGACGTGGTGGACATCCTGGAACGAAAACGTCAACAGGAACTATTTCCTCAATTCCATTAACAACATGATAACTTGATTTGAAAGGTCCGCCGCTAATTGCACAACCACCTACAGCAATCACGTATTTCGGCTCTGCCATTTGGTCGTATAGACGTTTGAATGCAGGTGCCATCTTGTGAGTTATAGTACCTGCACACATGATTAAGTCTGCTTGACGTGGCGAATTTCGTGTAACCTCAAAACCAAAACGAGAGAAGTCGTATCGAGCGCAGCCAACTGCCATGAACTCAATACCACAGCAACTTGTTGCGAATGTCAACGACCATAGAGAGTTAGAGCGACCCCAGTTTATTAGCTGGTCAAGACAGCCAGTAACTACGTTTACACCACCTTCGTGGAGTTCGTCAACGAGTTTCTCAAGACTCTCATTGTCTTTGAACTCATCGTACGGAATACTTTTGATAACAGGCTTCTTTACTTCCATTCCAAAGCTCCTTTCCGCCAGGCATAAGCCAAGCCAAATACTAGTACTAAGAGAAAGAATCCGATAGTTACAAGTGCCATCGGACCGAACTCTCCTACAACTACAGCCCATGGGTAGAGGAATACAGTCTCAATGTCGAACATAAGGAAAAGGATAGCGAAAAGGTAGAATCCTACAGACATTGGTAGCCAAGAGCTTCCATGTGTAGGAATACCACATTCGTAAGGTTCACCCTTTACCTTGTTGTACGAACGAGGACCGATCAACTTAGCGATGACGTAAGCCGCCACTACCAGTGTGATAGCCGTTATCAGTACGGTAATTAACAAAGTAAAATTCATATGTTTTAAACTAATTAAATTGTGTTTCCCGAAAACGGTTGCAAAAGTAATAATTTATTTACAAAAACGTATGATAATTGTTAACTTTTTATTCTATATCTTAAAAAAGTTATTCTAAATCGTTTCAAACATAATGTTTGTAAGTAATTAGCGGTGTTTGTTGTGGTATTTTATTAGTCCGTCTATTGGTGAGGTTACAATTTTTCCTATTGTGTAACCTTCTGACAAAGCGCAGTCGTTCAATTGTTTATGGTAGTGAAATGCCATGCTGCCAATGAAGTTAACAGGCAGGTCTTTACGATTATATCTGTCAATATTATTCTTAAAGAACATGCGGAAATGTTCGATGATAATTTCCATTACTTCATCGGTTTCAATGTGTTTGTGGATGAAATTTGAAAGTGAAGCTAAAAAACGGTTTGGCATTGGTTGGCGATATACTCTTTCAATTATTTCTGTGAGTGAGAGTTTTTGCTCTTTCTCAAATTCCTCTAATAGACTGTTTGGAAGTCTTCTTTTATAGAGCGCATTTAGAAATTTAATGCCTAGAACCGCACCGCTTCCTTCGTCGCCTAAAATGAATCCTAGTGGCGGAGTGTTGTCTATTATTTTACTGCCGTCATAAAGGCATGAATTAGAACCTGTACCAAGTATGCATGCAATGCCCTCTTCATGTTGACATAAAGCTCTCGCTGCCCCAAGAAGATCTCCTTCAACTGAGATTGTTAAGTTGCTGTTTTTTATGGTGTTATAATTAATTGCTTTGAGTATTATGTCATGTAATCGATTGCTCATTTCTTTGCGAATGCCTGCACCATAAAAATATATGCCAGAAAGTGTGTTAGGAATTTGTAATTCAGCAATTGAATCTCTAAAAATTCGTGCTATTATTTCGTCGCTTTGGAAGAATGGATTTATGCCTTCACTTTTAACTGTTTTAATTTTTTTTTCGCCGAAAGTCAGGCACCAGTCTGTTTTCGTACTTCCACTGTCAATTATGAGTTTCATGTATATTTTAAATTAATGTAAGAATTTCCAATATATTGTCAGAAACGCAATGTTTTTAATGCTAAACAATCGCAAGAAACATCTTCATTGCCATTATTTAACAAAAGGTTAGTGCAAAAGTACGAATATTTCTCTCAAAAGTTTTGAAAAGTTGAAAAAAGAACGCTTATTTGCAGATATTATAACAAAAATGACTACTTTTGCATACAATTAATGTATTAAATATAATATTATACAAAGTCAAATATCTAGCAGTTGTTTTGCCTTTAAGTATCAAATTTTAGATTGAAATGAAATTACGTATTTCGATATTATTTTTTTTGTTTTTTATTTTGCTGCCTGTCAATGCGGTTTTGAAAGAAAGGGATTTGGAAAGCACATTGGCAATTCTTCGCAGTGAGTTGACAACATATTATCAGGAACAACAAAAACAGGAAAAAATAGGTAAGAGAGTTAAGGAGCAAGTTCGCGATCAAATGTTCGACATAATGAAGCGTAGCAAGCAAAATTCACTTATGCTATATTCACAGAAATCTGGATATGTATTTGACTTAACATATGCTTGTCACGAAGCTACTGAGATGTATCAGAAGTTTCAGCGTCAGATTCTGCCTTTCCGTACTTTGGTAGACAAAATAGATATTGAAGTTGCGCGTTATGATAGTCTGGTGACAAGTCTCAGTGAGATGCCTATAGTGATTTTAAGTGACAAGTCTAAGATTGATCGAAATGTATGTCTGACACTAGCTGTTAGCATTAAACGAACTCTGGAGGAAACACGTACACAGCTTAATGAGTATATAGGTTATTACGAGCATACGGAAAAGGATTTGAAAATGCTCAATGATTATGCACAGAAACGGTATGCAGAAATTCAGAACAATATTTTCATTAATGGAGGCGAGAGTTATTTCCATATCCTGTCACGACTTAGAACAAATATATCGCAGACATCAGAAGCAGTAAGTGAGAAATACCAGTCTACCCGCAGGGCTAAATCTGATTGGGATAGCCGAGTGATAATAGGTCTTTTTGTAATTATCGTTATTTATGGACTTTTTGCTGCATTGCTCAACTTGTTGTTTATCAGGGTACTTCTGCCTAAAAGATTCCGCTCTAAAGGATTCATGGCTAAGCGCACTTGCATTATAATGGCTACTACTGTTATAACTTTTGCCATTATTTTGGGAATTGTAAGGCTTACTTGGGAACAGAACTTTATCATTATGGCAAGTAACTTATTAGTTGAATATGCTTGGCTTTTAGGAGTAATTCTATTCTCATTGCTGCTTCGTGTTAGTGGTGAACAGATAAAAAGTGCATTTCGAATTTACTCACCACTGATAGTTATTGGTTTCATTGTCATTTCATTTCGTATTATCCTAATTCCAAATGATTTAGTAAATCTGATATTTCCGCCGATATTATTGGTTTGCATGCTATGGCAATGGAGTGTGATTCGTCGTCATAATGCTAATATTCCACGCAGCGATGTCTTCTATTCTTACATTTCGTTGGTGGTATTCATTGGTTCTGTTGTATGCTCATGGATTGGTTATACTTTGCTTTCTGTGCAGATGTTGATTTGGTGGATTATGCAGCTAACTTGTATATTAACAATAACTTGCATCCGCCAATGGACAAAATACTATGGCGATCGTAAGCATATGGCAGAGATGACTATTACTAAGACATGGGTATATCGTCTTGTCTATAGTGTTTTTCTTCCTATTATGGGGGTTGGTTCTGTAATATTAGCAATATATTGGGCTGCTTCTGTTTTTAATCTGAGCGATTTAACATGGAAGATTTTTTCATACGAGTTCATTGATTCTCCAAACTTTGAACTAAGTATCTTGAACATTACAATGGTAATAGTTCTCTATTTTTGTTTCTCTTATGTCAGCCAAACACTGAAAGAGCTAATATATCATTATTTTGTTCAGCATGATCCGACTACAGCAGATTCGAGAATGGTAATGGCAAGAAATATCCTTCAAGTTGTTGTGTGGGGAGCATGGTTGCTAATTTCATTATCAATTTGCCATGTAAATAACACTTGGCTTGTAGTTGTGTCAGGAGGTTTGTCTACAGGTATTGGTTTTGCCATGAAGGACATAATCGAAAATGTTTACTATGGAATTTCCCTTATGGCAGGACGCATAAAAGTAGGCGACTGGATTATATGTGATGGTATTCGTGGTAGAGTGAGCTCTATAAGTTATACAAGTACAATGCTTGAAACAACAGATGGTTCGACAATGGCTTTTCAAAATAGTCAGCTATTTACTAAGAATTATAAGAATATGACTCGCAATCATGGCTATGAACTTCATACATTAGACGTTGGTGTAGCTTACGGAACGAATATTGACAAAGCTCGTAGTCTGATTATAGATGCTGTATGTAAATTGAAATGTATAGACAAGAAACGGGGGGTAAAGGTTATTTTGCGCGAATTTGGCGATAGTTCTGTAAATTTGAAAGTTCTTGTTTGGGTGCCTGTTCAAACACAATATTCGGCTGATGGTGAAATATTAGAATGCGTCTATAATACTTTGAACGATGCAGGAATAGAAATTCCGTTCCCACAGCGTGATTTACATATAATTAGGGACAACCAAGGCATAATGACTGAATAAGAAAGTTATAGGTTTTCTAACTTTTAATAGTTTTCAATATGTTTTAAATGATTATGTATTCCTTTGTTTGTTGTCCAATAATACATGAGAATATACAATTTTAGAAAAAAGTGTTAAATATTTGCAATATTCCTTGTATATTGACGTTATAAAATTAGAGAATCTTATTTAATGCTTAAATATGAAAATATCCATTATCACTGTAACATATAATAGTAGTCGTACTATAGAAGATACAATAAAATCAGTTCTTCAGCAGAGTTATAAGGACTATGAATATCTGGTAATTGACGGAGGTTCACAGGATAAGACTATTGATATTATAAAAAGTTATGAGCAAGAATTTGATGGTAGGTTGCGTTGGATTTCAGAAAGTGATAAAGGAATGTATGATGCTATGAATAAAGGAATAAAAATGGCATCAGGTGATGTTGTAGGAATACTAAACTCAGATGATTATTATACAACGGCCAATGTGCTTTCTGAAATTGTTAAAGGTTTCGCTGATAGTAACATTGATGCAGTATATGGAGATATACATTTCATTCGTGATGGCCAGCCTGAGCGATGTGTACGCTATTATTCTTCACGTCTCTTCCATCGTCGTTGGCTGAGATATGGATTTATGCCAGCTCATCCTTCATTCTATGCACGCCATAAAGTGTACGACAACGCAGGTTTGTATAAAACTGATTATAAAATAGGTGCAGATTATGAAATGATGGTTAGATTGTTTCATGGACATAGAATTAAAGCTAAATACCTGCCAATGGATTTTGTTACGATGCGGACTGGTGGGGCAAGCACGCGCAACGTTCAGAGTCGATTGACTTTAGTTCAAGAAGATGTGCGTGCTTGTCGTGAGAATGGACTCTATACAAATTCATTTCTCATCAGCATAAAGTTCATCTATAAAATATTTGGACTTAGATTATAATGATTTTCAATTTAGCATAAAACTTGAAAAGTATATTTTTTTATTTTTTCGGTTTCTCTTTTGGTGACCATATTCCTTTAAACATATACCAGATAGCTGCAGGAATAGAAACATCGAATAGTTTACGTTTTGCAAATGCGTATTCTATACAATAAATTGTTGCCATAGGCCAACCAAGGATGCGTCGAATAGCCCATCCTCTATCAAGAAAGTATTGTTTGTTGTATCCACTAAACCATTGTGAAGCACTTTCTGGATCTAATGATGCTATTTGAATAGGAACAAATTGTATCCATAATTTGTTTTTTAAGCAATCATGTAAGAACATAGTTTCTTCTTGTCCTCCATTGCCTGTACCTGATCCCATCATTTCATCAAAACGAATACCTTTTTCCTTGATCTTGGCACGTCTGAATGAAATCATCCAACTTGATCCCTTTAGAAAGGTTAATGATCCCATTCTATATGCCTTTTCTGGATATCTCTTTCCTGAGTTTCCTATCTTGAACAGTATTACGTCTGCTTGTGGATAATCGTTATATGCTTTAAGTATTTTATCCTGATAGTCATCTTCGAACCACTCATCGTCGTCACTTATTTGGCAAATGTCTGCATTGGAATTATCTAAACACATATTGCGGCTTTTTGATAGTCCTCTTTCTGTAGTACATATCATTCTCGCATTTGCATTTGCTCCTTTAATATTTTTTTCTATATATTCATTATGGTCACATTGGTTTACAATAAGTACATTCCCTTTTATATTAGAACGTTCAACTATACTCATGTCCTTTTCGTGCATACATGATAAAATAATTTCAAGTGTCATTTTTTTATTTTAATTTGTTTGATTTTTCATTTTTACAAGTTCTCTATGGTATTCTGTTAGCATATCATACCATTCTGTAGATTTTCCATATAAGTGAACTTTTATCCATTCTCGGAAAAGTCTACAATTGCACATTCCTATCAGATTTTTGATAGTTTTTCTTCGTGGATATCCTTTTTTTTCATTTTGTATTATTGCAACTTTTGCCATTGTCATTTCATATGGTAAGTCTGCTTTTCTATCAGCGCATAAGTGTAGGTATTTTATGTTTTTATTATATTTGAAATGTCTACCAAACTTGTGTGTTATTCTATAGTGAATATCATCTTCTTCTCCATACATAAAAATACTTTCATCAAACAATCCAACTTTTTCAAATTTCTCTTTGTTAATGAAAAAGCATGAACCAGAAAAATACATATATTGTGGTAAGTACCATTCTAAACGATTAAATATTGCTTCTATAAATGTACGTAAGTATCCGTTCATCATATATGTACAACAAAATGAACTATGACTTTCTTTTGTATGAGAATACATTTGTTTCATTCCATACATGCAAAGTTCTTTGTCTTTCTCAAATGCTTTTAAAGGTTCTTTAATAAATGGTGTGATCATTCTTACATCAGGATTCATTATTAAAATAATAGGAGCTGATGCTTTTCTTATCCCAATATTATTTCCTTGTCCGTATCCTCCATTTTTTGTATTTTGTATCAGTATTATATCGTCGCCATATAACTTCGTTATTTTTTTGAACATTATATCTGTGTGATTGCTATTATTATCAACAATAATTAATTCTAAATCTTTTTCTGGGATATCGCAAAATCGCTTGATTGATTCTATACAGTCATAGATATCGCGTTCAGAATTATATGTTACAATTATTATAGATATTTTCTTCATAGTATTGTGTCTTTTTATTACGGATTCTTTTTGAGATGATGTAATTTCGTATTTCCCTTTTTAATAAAAAAGATAGCATCGCAAATTGTCTTGCTCTTTTTTCAGGTATTAACTTAGATAATAATATGCTTATTATTAATTGCCTCTTAAATGCTTTTGCATAAATTGGGGAGTACTTGGATATAGTTGATATCAAACAGTTTGCAAATTCACGATCAATGTGTCCATATGTCATTTTGCAATATATCTGTAGGACACCTTCATATATGTATTTATCATATTTGTGATTGTATTTTTTTTGGATATTACGGTAGAAGTTATTAATAGCATAAATATGGCTTTTTTGATGATGGCTTGACATTATTTTATGTGAAACAGATTCTGTGTTATCTGATGTTCTATAGCCATAGTCTGGTTTACTATGTGCATAGACATAGGTTAAATCGGAAAGTAATGATTTTAAATTAAAATCAGCATCTTGAAGAGATAATAAGTTAGTATCCCATATAAGTTTGTGATCTTTTATAGAACTAAGTCTGTATATGTTATTCCAAACAACATATGGCAACGTTCTTCGAGCAAAAGCCTTAATATCATCACCATAAATAGGATATCCAAAAATGCATGAAGTTGTTTTATCAGAAAAAACACCATTTGTAAAATCACCCGATGGGAATATGACAAAGTCAACTTCTGGGTGTTTCTCGATTTCTTGCACTCTTTGTTCTAAACAGTATGGTTGTATATAATCATCAGAGTCGAAAAAGACAATATATTTTCCCTTAGCCAGTTCTATTCCTATGTTTCTACAAGTCTGAGCTCCTTTTGGTTCCCTGTTTCTCTTAATAAAATGTATTCTTTCATCCCTTTCATAGTGTTTAAGGTAGTTTCTGGTTTCATTATCAGCCCCATCGTCTATAGCTAAAAGTTCCCAATTATCAAAAGTATTAGCTAATATGCTATCAATCATAATACTTACCATTTCTTTCTTATTGAAGAAAGGCATTACAATTGTTAGAATAGGGTTGCAGGTTGCTTTCATCTTTTTTCAAATTGTTGCTAAGTTATTATCTTTTTGATTTTCCTTTTCTATTTTTTTACTTTGCCATATATTATCAAGTTCTGGATAATAATATGCCAATGTAAGTAAATAAAAAATAAAAAAATAGGGATATACCTCCATTGTCATCATGAATAGCAGAGTGGTGATTCCCATCATCAGTGTTACAGATGTTTTATCCGTATATCGCATCAGATGTTTTACTGCATATATGAAAAGGGCAATGAACAAAAACATAAGTACTAAACCTCCATTTATGAGGATTCCATAGATAAAATTGTGCGGACCTTTTGCAAAAGAATCCATATTAGAAACATACCATTCATTATCAACAATGCCGTAACCGATGATTGGTGACTGGGCGAATAGTTCGCCTGCTGATGACCACATTCTTGTTCTGTTAGTAAATGTAAGGTCTTTGCCCATTACATCCTTAATAATGTAAGACGCAATCTCATTATTATGAAGTCCTTCACCTGGGAAACATACAAAGCACTGGAAAAGAATGTAGAAAATAAAGAAACTAATAACTCCTATTTTTTGCAGTTTTACAGAAGGAACAAGGCAGAATATAGTTAAAAGCCCTATGCATGATAATGCAGTTGTTGAACCAACAATAGCAAGGGTAATAATGGATAAGATTGTTACTAAAATAGTATTAAATAGCCAACGCTTGCCAAACCTGATGCATAGAAAGTTTGAAACAATAGCACAAAGTAGTCTGCATCCCATCTGATTATAATTACCACCTAATATATAACTGTCAAAAGCGTCTTCTGCTGCAAACATCCAGTCTGGAAACATAAGCATAAGACCTATATTTGCATAAACACACAACGAAAATGTAAGTGCTGTGGTTTTTAGAAAAATAGACAAATCATTCTTAAAATAGTTAGTCAACATTAGAAGTAAGAATATTTCAGCAGAGCGATAAATCGCATTTTTATAATCGGTATTATTAATAAAAGAAAAGGAAATCAATAATATAAAGAAGATAAATGACAAAAGGCCGAATACGCTCATCTCTTTGCGAACTATATATAAACATCCCATTATTAGGAAGTTTAGTAGTGTTAGTCCCAATGCAAGATATGAAAAGCCTTGAAGAAAACCAAACACAGTAAATGAGACAGTTACCTGAACAATAAGTATACTGCTCATAAACCGTTGCATTAGTGGAAGTTCTGTAAAATTGATTGTCATTTATTATGATTTTTTATATCGTAATTTTTGAAAACTGCCCTTTCAATCATTGTTGGTGTGGGGTTATATTCAAAATTCTCATTGCTTCTTTTTTTTCTCCTTTTGAGAGTGCAGTTAGCCAAATAAACATAATATTTATAAATACACAGACTATGAATGTCACTATAAATCTGAATTTAAAATCAAATAAGTTAACCATAAATGCTGCTGTCGCAATTGAACTCAAGGTTGGGATTGCAATTCTTAAGAAAACTTTGTTAACAAACATTCTAATTGATAGACCAGCAGTTTTCTTTAAAAATGGTAAGCGCATCATAGCACAAATAAATTCAAAAACAATATAGCAAATCATAACAGATACAACAGGAAAACCGCTTTTTAGGCAAATCCATGCTGCAGGAAGTGTCATGACTTTAATTGTATTTATGGTAATTGAATAATTGCGTATTTTGCCTATAGCCTGATTTGCAGTTCCAAGTCCTATTGTTAACTGATCGCAAACTGCGGTTAATAACACAAAACTACAGAGTGTTGTAGCGTTAGGGGGAACCTTACCAAGCCAGATATTAAGTATTTGTGGCATTTCAAAAACAATAGGAATAACAACCATTGCAAGCATTAGATATGCATATTTACTTGTTTGAGCTGCTAATGCAAGCATTTTTTTGCGATTGCCTGCACCTTCAGCTTTTACAACCTGTGGACTCATAGCATTCATGATAGCTTGCGCAACAAATTGTACAGAACCATAGATTTGGGTAGCTATGCCATAAGAAGAATTTATAATGACACCGAAAAATCTATTTAATAGCAATGCAACACCTTGGGTTCTTGCTAAGATACATCCTGTACTGTATATTGTCCAACCTGCAAATCCCATAAGTTGTTTTATATGTTTACGATTTATTAATTTTATAGATGGAAATAATACCGTTTCTTCATACTTGAATTTTGCATATATGGAAAAAGAAAATAAGTTAAATAGCATTATACCTGCCATCATGCAAGCATAAATAATAAGTCTGTCTTTATCTATAAACATCAACCAAATAGCAAGAAGTAATTTAAAAATACCATCCAAAACATCAATAATTGATATATAAATTATATTTTCATGTGCAATAAATAGAGCTCTAAATGGGGCATATAAGAATGTGAGACACAATGTGATAATAGTCAGGTAGTATACCACTTTAGCTATATCTATGTTTTCTGGGGCGATATTTAGAAAAACATTGAAAAGTAAGGGAGTTATAGCATATAGAATGATAAATAGCAAGATGCATATTACAATGTGAAGAAAAAGAGAATTGGAAAATATTTTTTTTATATTTTCCATATCATCTTTTCCGTGATAGAATGATATATGCCTTTGAGTTGTAGTAACCATAGCATTGGTTACGAAACCAAGCATCGCTACTTGTCCTGCAACAAGAGAATATATACCATAATCACTATGTCCTAACGCTTGAAGTATAAGACGTGTGGAATATAGGGACAAACAGATGTTAAATAGTGATCTGACATGTTGTGCTATGGTGTTAACTACTGCTCTTTTTGTTGAGTTCATTATTTTTTGTTGATAAATTACAATTTATCCAATAATGGCTTGTTTTATATCATCTTTCATTATGTATAAAATACATCCAAAGAATGCAAAAAACAGCATACCAATAACAAAGAACATACGCTTAGGACCTGCTGGTTTTATTGGCACCGCAGCGCCTTTTATCATTGTAAATGCAGGTGTACGTTCTTGCACCTTGGCACGTGCAGCTTGAAGTTGTGTACTATATGTAGTATAAGCATTGTATTTAAGCTGCATGTCATTCTCTAAATCCTCTTGCTTAGAACGAAAGCTTTGAAGTATTACATCGGTATTCGCATCGGCATAGTTTCCATATAATTGTCGAGCACGTTCATATTCTTGTTTAGCATTTGATGCTAATTTCTCATAATAATTTAAATCAATTCTTGCTTTATTTGTTCTATATTCTGTGATAAACTGTTGTAATTTAATTCTTACTGAATCAGCTACAGTTTTGCAAACTAATGGGTCTTGGTCTTTCACAGAAATATTAATGATTGCAGTTTTTTTATCAACACTAATAGTTATGTTGCTTCTTAACTTGTTGATAAGGTCGTTGTCTCTCCTTGAAAGGTTATATGGGTTAAACTCATTTTTTTTCCCGTCTTTATTATCTTTATCTTTTGGAAAAAGACTTTTTATCCAATTAAATGGAACTCCCCATGGAGAATGTTTCTGATAATTCTTTAAGTAGTCATAGTAATCAGTGTCAATTTCTCCGTCTGAAGTGCGTATCTTTATTTTTGATAGCTTAAATGCAAACCCGTTATCCTCCAACAAATCAGGGTAGAGTAGTGGAGATATAGCGTCAGATGTTTGCATCTGGTCAATATCAAAACCGAATGAAGATGCCAAAGAACTAAGCGAACCTCCCCCCATCGAATTATCTGTTTCAGGAGCAAGACTTAGTCCAGTTTGATAATATCTTGGTTGGAAGAATATATAAATGCATGAAATAACGAACACAATAGGCAAAGTTTTATAAAAGACGCTGCGTCTATTTATAATTTTGCGAACAACTTTTTTTAGGTCAATAACTTCATTATTCTTTATAGATGCCATGACTTATTATTTATTGACTTGTTATTTATATATAATTACTGTCTTTTATTTTAGGATATTTGCTATAGTTGCTATGACTGCAGCTAAAGATCCTGCTGATGTTGCGATACTCATTGTCTCAGCCATTGTTCTACGGTTTGCTGATTTTGCTGGGACTACAATCTCGCATCCTGGAAGAACTTTAGCATTATGTCCAACTTTAGCCATATTACCATTCATATATATGATATATGTTTGACTTTTTTTCGCTTTGCTTGAGAATCCACCAGCCTGATCAATATAGTAGCTTACACCTTTACCCTCACGATATGCAACAGTGTTAGCATTCATTACTTCTCCATTAATCTTAACAGTTCCATTGTATTCAGGAACGATAAGTTTATCACCTTCGCGAAGAACTATATCGTAATCACTTCCAGGTTTTGCAAGTGCTTTTTCAAGTTCTATACCTACAGGATAAGTGTCTTGGATATTATATTTTGACAATTGCTCGGTATTTTTCATATTGGCCATATTGGCATTACCACTTTTTGCCATAAGTTCTTGTAAGTTGATTTCTGCTTGTTCACGAGCCTTGTCTTTAATTTCTTGTTGTCGCTCAAGTTCCATCTGTGTGTATTTTCTAACTATTTTTGCACCCTTAATATAAGCTCTGTCTGTTATACCTCCACAAGCTTTTATTAAATCGCTTAGGCGAGGTGTTCGAGTTGATAATGCATAGACACCTGCAAATAAAACCTCTCCTTCAACTTCAACATTTTGTTGTTTATAAGAACCTGGGCTCTTTCTTACATATACCTCATCAAATGGTTGGAGTGTAAAGCCTGTTTCGCCATCAATGACAAAACCTTCTTTAAGCGTGAAACTATAGTTATGTGCAATTATGGAATCTGTTTCTGTTGCGGCAGGATTATTCACTCGTCTTGATACATCTACTTTCATTGTTGATGCATTTTCTGTAAGTCCTCCTGCTTGAAGTATAAAGTCCTCAAGGGTCTGATTTGATGCATATTTGTATTTACCAGGGAAATAAACTTCTCCATGAATCGTGACGGTTTGCTCTTCCATCATACTTTGTTTTGTCGGGATGAAGAGTTTGTCGTTTGGTTTTAAAGGAATGTCTGCAATACGTCCGCTCATAATACCTTCAACATCTACAGGTATTACTTCTAATGTTCGGTCTTCTTTCATACGATGCATCACGGCATGAGCTGTGAAAGCTTCTTCTTTAAGCCCGTCAGCCATCTCAAGTAACGTCCTGACACTGTTTATGTCACCGCCAACCTGATACATTCCTGGGCGGAATACAGCTCCTTTCAGTTCTACCATGTTGTCATAACGTGGAATTATAGAATCAACATATACTGAGTCTTCATCGGAAACGTGGAACGATGCCATGTCAAATTCTCCAACATTGAAAACGGAGTATTCTTTGCCGTTCTTACGTATAAGCCTAACAGACTTTTTATAAGCATCACCAGTAAAACCTCCTGCATATTTTAGTAGTGAGGCTACACTCTCGTTCTTCTTCATTTCATAATACATTGGTCGTTTTACCTTACCGGTAAGATTAACAAGACAATCGTATGCATCAACAACAATCATATCGTTGTCTGCTAATCTGACATTTCCTGTATGTTTACCATTTTGAATGAAGTCGTAAATGTCTACTACGCTGATAAGTTTTCCACCTCTATATACTTTAATATTACGTAGAGTACCAATATCGGTTATACCACCTGCCATATATAGAGCATTGAATACCGTAGAGAAAGCAGATACTGTGAAGGTTCCAGGATTTCTTACCTCACCTGCAACATTAACAATTATTGTACGTGTTTGTCCTACTGTGAGTTTAATTTTTGAACTGCTATATCTTGCTCCTAATCTTGAACGAATATGAGCATTGGCTTGAGACACAGTCATTCCTGCAACGCTAACAGGTCCAAATCCTTCAATTGTTACAGTTCCATCAGGAGAAACTGTACTCTGAATTGTTTTTTGAGAAGCTCCATAAATATCAATAAATACAGCATCGCCAGGTCCTAATCTGTAGTCTGCAGGTGTTGCTATATTCATGTTTGGTTCAAAAGTCAACTCTTTATTGTTGAATATATCATGTCCGTAAACTTTGCGTTTTTTGTTCTCACGCTCTAAGTCGCGCATAAGTTTTTCATACATGGCGATGGTGTCTATAGGCATCCAATCGTTCATTTCTTCTTCCATCAACAAGAATTCTTCGTCTTGGTCATCGTAAGTGTGGCGGGTAATAACGCGTGTACCATCTTCTCGGCGATAGTCAGAAAACTTATTCTCATCCTTATATTTCTCAAGGTCGCGACGTTCTTTAGCATTATATTTACGAGTACGATCATCAACCTTTATCTTATTGTCATCGTCTTGTACTGTTCCTAAACCTTGCTCTTTCTGAAGGCGTTCATACTTTGCTTTAACTCGACGTATTTGGCTAATATCAACACCATTTTGCATGAGTTTTGTAACTATTTGTTGTTGTGAAGAACCGCGCTCGTGTTCTTTTATGATTTGTTGCAAAACTTGGTCGTCACTCATATTTGACTGAGCTTGTACATTTGAGGCAGCAAATATGGCTACCAGAAGCAAAAGAATATATTTTTTCATTTGTTTATATGTTTTTCTTGTTTCAGAATTTCTTTCCACTTATTATATTATATAATGTGTTACAGATAATACTCATATCCATCCATAATGAACGATTTTTCAAGTATATTATATCCATCTCCAGTCTTTTAAGCATTTTCTCCATAGTATCTGTATATCCGTTATATAGAGTTGCTTCTGATGTGAGACCTGGTTTCATCTCATAAATCAATTCATAGTCGGATGTATGTTCCATTATTTTATCTATGAAGTATTGTCTTTCTGGCCTTGGACCAACAAGAGACATATCACCTTTCAATACATTCCATAATTGTGGTAGTTCATCAAGATGGTGCTCGCGCAAATAGCTTTCTAATTTTGTAGAACTAGATTTGTCTGGTTTTGCTACGAGTTGTGGGCCTTCATCTTCAACGATACTACTCATTGTTCTGAACTTGTATATTGTAAATGGTTCTCCACCATATCCGATTCGCTCTTGTTTGAATATTACTTTTCCATTTTTCTGCCTCTTCAACAATATGGCGATAAGTAGAAATGCCGGAGAAAGCAATATTAACCCAATAAGTGCAGATGTGAAATCCACAACTCGCTTTATGGCTCTTTCAAAAGCATTCATAGCATCGTGACTATAATTAAGGCCTCTAGAGGTGCTCATCTATATTCTAAAAATAATACTTCTATAATATTATAACTCAAAAAATGCAAATTTGTTGCAAAGGTATAACAATTTATTTTAAAAATTGCTTAGTTGGGGCTAAAATGTAGAATTAATGTATTTTTTATGAGGAATTAAGGTTGATTCATAGTGAAATAGATATAACTTAAATACTCATATCTTTTTAAATTATATGATAGACAATGTGTTTACTAATAAAAACGAGTAAAATATTTGTCTAATCATGAAAAAAGACATACCTTTGCAGCACAGATTATGCAGAAACTATGTTTTTTGCTTCATCGTGTTTGTTGAAAACTGATTAATCTATGGGGTTGACTGGATTTGACAGCAGGATGAGATGGTATGTAAGCACGCGGAGTCACGACTGTAGACTCCATAATAAATGCGGTCAAAAAATTAATTGGCAATAACAATTATGCTCTCGCTGCCTAATCGAAGAACAGTAGATTACTGGCTTTATCTGACTACAAGGTAGTTAGACGAGACGTTGCTCCGAGGATGTTGTTCCGAATCCGAAGAATCAGCAGCGCAGGTTAAATCGGAAATAGTTGACTTAGGCCTTGATAGGTCAATGAAAAATTAGAGGATAAGGGTGTAGTTGGTGGTCTAGGTCTTGCTGCATCACGAAAATGAAGTCTAGAATAAGCGTGTAGAAAGCATATGGTTTCCCTGTTTGGACGAGGGTTCGACTCCCTCCAGCTCCACACTTAAAATTTAAAACTTCCCTGCTATTGGTTGAAACTAAGTTTAGGGAAGTTATTTTTATATTATGTAAATGAATTAGTAAAACTAGAATTTCACTTGTTTTAATGATTCTATAAAAATGTAGATGTTGTTATAATGGGCAATTATTTTAGAACTTATATTGAGCAAATCCATCCAAGATTGTGGTTAAGAAAACAGTATTATTGCCTCTTGACGCGTATATCCCCTGAATTGAATACAAAGAGAATGTATAAATCAAAGTTTGGAAGAAAACTTGATTTGCAGAATCCAATAACATTGAATGAAAAGTTGCTGAAATGGAAGTTGGAAAGCTTTCATAAAGACAAACTGGTTAGGCAATGTGCAGATAAGTATGCCGTTAGGGAGTATATAAAGGAAAAAGGTTGTGAAGATATACTTGTTCCACTTATTGCTGTTTACGATAGTGTTGAAGAAATTTGTTGGGATAGTATGCCAGACTCATTTGTAATTAAATGGAATTTTGGTTGTGGATTTAATATAATATGTCCAGACAAGTCTAAATTAGATATAGAAAAAACAAAAAAAGCTCTTCGTAAGTGGGGGAGAACTAAATTCCATTTGTTTTTTGCGGAAATGCAGTATGATATAAAAGATAAGAAGATTATCGTTGAAAAATATCTTAAACCTGAAGAAGGAATATTGCCAGAAGACTATAAAATATATTGTTTTCATGGAAAACCCATGTACACTATGGTATGTACTGACCGTAAGGCTGCAGGTATGGCAAAGTATTATTTTTTTGATGACAAATGGGAATTGGCACGAATCAATAGAGATAGTAAAACTGCTCCAGAAGGTTTTCAACTACCACGTCCGAAATGTTTTGATAAATTACTTGAAGTTGCGGGTAAGCTGTCTGAACCTTTCCCTTTCGTAAGAGCAGATTTCTATATAGTGGACGATAAAGTGTATTTTGGAGAGTTAACATTTACACCTGCAGCAGCAATGGATAATAAACGACTTCCAGAAACAGATATTATGTTTGGAAAACTTTTTTAATTAGAGTTTCTGTTAAAAACTGCAATATAAACTATCTCTGTCCAATAGTCAGTTGTTTTAGGTCGTAGAAACTTCCATTATATATATTGAGGTCGACATCGCCCTTAATACCTGGAAGTTTTCCTGCGTCGGTGTGTTGCCAGAACTTCCATTTCCCTTTATATTCTACTTTTTTTACATAGTAGTGTGCTATCCAATATGGATAGTCATCAAAACGCTGGTCGCTTAGATATTGCTCTTTGAAGTTATAATATGTATAAATAATTGGTTTAACATGAAATCTGTCCTCTACAGTGTGTAGCCATGTGAGTATTTCCCTTTGGAAATCTTCTGTTGACATATCTTTTGGTTTGTGCTCTACATCAAGTACTGGAGGTAAATCCCCTTCTTCGAGATGCACTTGCTTGAGATAGTAGTAGGCTTGTTCTCGAGCAGGGGTCTTTGTACTCCAGAAATGATATGCTCCCCTGATAAATCCATGTTCTCTGGCTGCAATAAAGTTTTCTCTGAATTTTCTGTCTGTATGTGTTGCCCCTTCCGTAGCCTTTATCATTACAAATCTAATAGGTCTTTTGGCTATCATAGCCGTGCGGAGTTTATCCCAGTCTATTTTTCCTTGATAGTGGCTTATGTCAATACCGTGTATTTCATAATCTTCTGGGTATTGAGGATCTCCGAAAATTGCTTGCCATCTGAATGAGAAAGGACTGACAAAGATGGAATAGAACAGCCAGCCATATATAAAGAGCATAGCCACACCACCAATCCACCATCCTAAAGAAGATGGCAGATTGTGTTTTTTTGATTTTCGGTGTTGCTTTTTGCGTTTAGACATTTGATTTATTGATGTTCTAACTTCAGAGTCAAAGTAGTGCGGTCGCAAATGTGTTTTGGACCCCAATATTGTATAGGTCCTGGATACATATATGATGTTTCAATAGCCCATTTATCGCGGATTGCAGCATAAGCTTTGAATGGCTTTCCGTTAAGGTCTACCAATGCTTTTTTAATAACAGGCTTCATCTGACCGTTTCGGCGTTCCATATTCATCATCATTGTCATTGGCACACCGCCTCCTATACATCTGTCAGCGTGGTCTACTGTATTTTTTACTATTGCCATATATCCAGTTTTGCCTGCTGCTATTAGCTGTGCAGCACTAGTGCCGAGTGAATAGCAGTAGTCAGCATCATAGTTTGAAGGAATAGCGCAACGTCCTTCATAGCCAAGGAAATGGTGCTGTGTTGCATATTTTCCTACAAAACGTCCTTCTTTCTTCCACTTAGCCAATAGTTGTCCACACATTTCCGACAATAGTTTTTCTGTTTCAATTAGTGAAACGGGAACGTTGCCATGAGGGTCTCGGTCAAGTGAGAGTTGGTGAGCTACATCTTCAGGAAGAGTGATATATGTTGCTGCATTTTCTTCTGAAAGGTGATTAAGTATGTATTCGCGTTGTTTTTCTGGGTCAAGGTCTCTGTATTCGTGACCATGAGCTGCGAGAAGATCATTGAGTTCGTCAATTAGTCTGCCAATTGCAGGAATAAACTCAATAACTCCTTCTGGAACAATAACGCTTCCATAGTTTAATCCTTTCTCTGCGCGTTTAGCAATTATTTCGCAAAGGTTTTCAACAATGTCGTTGAGAGTCATATCCTTAGCTTCTATTTCTTCAGAAATAAGACACACATTTGGGTGGCATTGAAGTGCACACTCAAGCGCGATGTGGCTTGCAGAGCGTCCCATTACTTTTATGAAATGCCAGTATTTCTTTGATGAATTGCAGTCGCGTTCTATATTTCCGATAAGTTCTGAATATGTTTTTGTGCAGGTGTCAAAACCGAAGCTTGCCTCAATATATTCATTCTTGAGGTCACCGTCAATAGTTTTAGGACAGCCAATCACTTGAATTCCGTAGCCTTTTGAAGCATAGTATTCTGCAAGTACACACGCATTCGTGTTAGAGTCGTCACCTCCAATTATGACAAGAGCTTTGATGTCAAGTTCCTTCAAAATTTCATAGCCCTTTTCAAATTGTTCAATTTCCTCCAATTTAGTACGTCCAGAACCAATCATGTCAAATCCACCTGTGTTTCGATATTCTTCGATATAATCAGCAGTCAGTTCAATATATCTATGCTCAATGAGTCCTGATGGTCCCATTGTGAAGCCATAAAGTCGATTGTCTGGATGTAATGATTTAAGTGTGTCAAACAGTCCTGTGATTACGTTGTGACCGCCAGGAGCCTGTCCTCCGCTAAGTATAACACCTACATTTATGCGTTTAGTTACTTCTTCGTCACTTTTCACAAATTCCACAACGGGCATTCCGTATGTGTTGGGAAAGAGTTTCTTTATCTCATCTTGGTCTGACACGCTGTTGGTTGGTTCCCCTTCCTTAGCTTTTACTGCTCCGCGCAGTGCTAATGGCAGTTTAGGAACATAATTTGCTCTTTCAATTTCTAAAATACTCTTTTCCATGATTAAATATTTTTCTTTGTTTATAACCCTTAAAACTGCTACAAAATTAAGCATTTCTGCTCAGAAAAAGCCCTTAAACTGGATAAAAATGACGTTTTGTGCATTTTTTAGACTAACTTCTTTGCTTAAATCAATTTTTTCAATTAACTTTGTAATCAATAAATTATAGGCAATATGGCAAATAGAAGAAATTTAAAGCGTGACATCAACTACATCTGTAGTGACCTGTTTGCAGAGTGCATCGCAGCATCTCTTTATGGCGGAAATGATAAGCAAGTAAATTGCGACGTGGTTTTAAGTTCGATTTTGCGTATTCATAGCGATTTCATTCGCCGCGTTTCTTGTGTTGAACCAGGGATGAAACCACGCAATTATTTCAAACATCTAAAAGACGATTTCAACAGTCAGGTTTCTGATATTGTAGATAATATTAGAAACTTGGGATAAAAATATTATGCGAAGAAGACTTTTCCATTGGTTTTTATACCAATGTTTAGGGTGGAAGGCTGATGTTACTGTCGTCCATCCTGATAAATATATTATATGCCTTGCTCCACACACCAGTAACTGGGATTTTGCTTTGGGGCAGTTGTATGCTGGTGCTAATGGTTGGAAAATCAACTTCTTGATGAAGAAAGAATGGTTTTTCTGGCCTTTGGGCGGCTTTTTCCGTAAGGTTGGCGGCATTGCAGTAAATAGAAGTAAGAGTCAAAGCCTTACAGATTTTCTGGCTCAAGAAGCAAGACGCAGTTCTGTTTTTCATCTTTGCATAACTCCCGAAGGAACCCGTTCAAAGACAACTGAGTGGAAAAAAGGTTTTTACTATATTGCTCAAAAAGCCGACATACCTATTTTATTATATGGTATTGATTATGAGAAAAAGCTCATAAAGTGTACAAAGCAGATAGTTCCTACAGGCGACATAGAAAAAGACATGGAGGAACTGAAAAGCTATTATAAGGAATTCAAGGGCAAGCACCCTGAGAATTTCACGATAGGAGAATAGCATTATGAGCCTAATAAAAAAAATATTACTATCCCTTGTTGCTATATTCTTTATAGGACTTGTTCCTTCTTCTGCCCAGAATCAGTCAGATAGGCTGGTTAATAAAAAGAATACATGGCGCGGCATTAACTATAAAGGCAACGAATGGGTTAAAAATGTGTCAAGTCCTCTTAAAATTAAAAGAGGGTTGCAAAATCGCCACATATCCGTATGGTCAAGTCATGGTCGTTATTATGACGGAAAAGAGGATAAATGGCGTTGGCAACGTCCTTTCTTGTTTGGTACAACAGAAGATTTGTATACCCAAACAATTGTAATTCCATATCTTATTCCAATGTTGCAAAATGCAGGTGCTGTTGTTTTTACTCCGCGTGAAAGGGACTGGCAGAGAAATGAAGTCATTGTTGATAACGATGTCAGCTATAGTCCTAATTATATGGAATATAGTGGCGGTGAGCAATGGTTGACTACATCACTTAGAGGATTCTCGATGCATTCTGGCAGCTATGTTGATGGGGAAAATCCATTCGAGGCGGGTTCATGCAGGATGGCAAGAACAACAAGCGGAAGTAATATCAGTTTCATTTCCTATCAGCCTTCTATCCCTGAAAAAGGTGAATATGCTGTTTATGTGAGTTATCAGACTCTTCCTAATGGTGTTGACGATGCCGAATATTTGGTTTACCACAAAGGAGAAATAACAAAGTTCAGAGTAAATCAGAAAATGGGCGGTGGCACATGGGTGTATTTAGGAACATTTGAATTTGATAGAGGCAGCAGTCAGTTCAATCGTGTTGTCGTTACAAACAATAGCAAAAGTCGTGGAGTTGTAACTGCCGATGCTGTCCGCTTTGGTGGAGGAATGGGCAATATTGAGCGTGGAGGTAAAACAAGCAATCTGCCAAGAACACTTGAAGGCGCTCGATATTATGGACAGTGGGCTGGAGCACCATATTCCGTATATAGTTCTAAAAACGGCAACGATGACTATAGCGACGATATAAATGTTCGTTCTTTCATGACAAACTGGTTAGCAGGCGGTTCTGTTTATGTACCGAAAAAACAAGGAAAAGGCGTTCCGATTGAACTCTCTTTGGCGGTTCACAGTGATGCTGGCTATGCAAAAGACGGAAAGTCGCTTATCGGTTCTTTGTCAATTTGTACAACAAATCATAACAATGGATTATTGAATTCTGGAGTTTCAAGAAATACATCTCTTGATTTCGCCACAGCTTTGTTGAATAATTTGCAGAATGATTTGCAGTCTACTTATGGCAAGTGGACCATAAGGAGCGTTTGGAATAAGAATTATTCAGAAACAAGAGTTCCAGAAGTTCCAGCAGCAATACTGGAAACTTTGTCACATCAGAGTTTCCCCGATATGCGCTATGGACAAGACCCTAACTTCAAGTTTACTTTTGCACGGTCTGTGTATAAGACTATTCTGCGGTACATTTCTGAGATGCATAATACAAAATATGTAGTTCAGCCGTTGCGGCCTACTAATTTCTGTATTGAAAGAACTTCTCACGATAAGGTTACATTGAGATGGAAGGCACAAGCAGATAAACTCGAACCTACAGCAAAGCCAAATTCTTATATTGTATATACTGCAGTAGGCAATTCTTCATTTGATAATGGTACGAGGGTGAAAGGTAATTCTTTCTCTGTTAAACTTGAGCCTGGCAAGCTATATCACTTCAGGGTTACTGCTGCAAATAAAGGTGGAGAAAGTTTCCCAACTGAAGTCTTGTCTGCTTCATATCAGCCAACAGCGCAACGAACCCTACTTATTATTAATGGTTTCAATCGTCTGTCATCGCCTGCAATCGTAGAAAATGGTAATGAACAAGGTTTTGATATGGATGCTGATATAGGTGTCAGTTATGGCAAAACAGCAGGATGGGCTGGTAGGCAGATCAACTTCGACAAGTCTAAAATGGGTATTGAGGGCCCCAACGGTTTAGGTTTCTCTGGCGACGAGTATGTCGGTAAGTTCATTGCAGGCAATGACTTCAATTATGTTGCCACTCATGCAAGGGCAGTTTTTGATATCCGCCGTTATAATATTGTGAGCTGTTCTCGCGAAGCAGTTGAGTCTGGTGAAGTTGATATTAGCCGTTTCGATTGTGTTGACCTGATTCTTGGATTAGAGAAAAACGATGGTCATTCTCTTCGCTATTATAAGACTTTCACACCATCTATGCAGAAAATAATATCAAGATATCTGCAGCGTGGGGGAAGATTGTTTGTAAGTGGAGCATATATTGGTTCAGATATGCTTACTGGTGATGAACAGTCATTCTTGCGAAATTGGCTTAAGGCAGAGTATAGCCATTCTCAGCGATATGCTTATAACACTAAAGTTGTCGGACTTAATACTGAGATGGATATCATCAACGAACTCAATGAAAAACATTATGCAGCTACTTCTGTTGATGTGCTGACTCCTGTTTCACCCGCGTTCTGTGCCATGCAGTATGCCGATGGAAGTTCTTCATCTGTGGCTTATGCAGGCAAAGACTACCGTGTCTTCGTCATGGGATTTCCTTTTGAGTGCATTTCTGCTGAGAAAGAACGTAATTGGGTGATGAAAGGTATACTTAACTATTTAATGCAATAATATTTTTTGAAATGCAATTAACCGATTGGTTGCCAACGACAAAAAAAGAAGTTGAACTCAGAGGGTGGGACACTTTAGATATTATCTTGTTCTCTGGCGATGCTTATGTTGACCATCCTTCGTTTGGAGCTGCTGTTGTTGGTAGAATATTAGAGGCCAATGGCTATAAGGTTGCTATTGTTCCGCAACCAGACTGGCATGGTGATTTCCGTGATTTTAAGAAACTTGGATGTCCAAGATTGTTTTTTGGAATTTCGCCTGGCTGCATGGACTCTATGGTTAATAAATATACCGCCAATCGCCGCTTGCGTTCTGAAGATGCCTATAGCCCTGACGGACGACATGATTGCCGTCCAGAATACCCCACGATTGTATATACAAAGATACTGAAGCAGCTTTTCCCCGATGTGCCTGTTGTGTTAGGAGGAATTGAAGCATCACTCCGCAGACTCACACATTATGACTATTGGCAAGACCGTTTGATGCCTTGCATCTTGCATGAGTCGGGTGCCGACATGATAGTTTACGGAATGGGGGAGAGGCCATTGCTTGAACTCTGTCGGCAGATGGAAGAAGGTAGGGCTATTAATACTATTAATGAAATTCCCCAGACAGTTTTTCTTGCTAAAAAAGATGAAGTTCCAGGTGGAATAACCGATGATGATATTATTTTGCATAGCCATGAGGAGTGTATGCAGAACAAACGGGCTGAGGCGGAGAATTTCCGGCACATAGAGGAAGAGTCTAACAAGATGCATGCCCAAAGGCTTCTGCAACTTACGGGGAAGGTGTATACTGTAGTTAACCCGCCATATCCGCCTATGACAACAGAAGAACTTGATGCTTCATTCGACTTGCCTTATACTCGCCTTCCTCACCCAAAATATAAGAACAAGCGGATACCTGCATACGAAATGATTCGCCATTCTGTGAATATTCATCGCGGATGTTTTGGCGGATGTGCATTCTGTACTATCAGTGCCCATCAAGGCAAGTTTATTTCTTCTCGCAGTAAGGAGAGTGTTCTACGCGAGGTGAAAGAAGTTATGAAACTGCCCGATTTCAAAGGTTATTTGTCTGATTTAGGTGGACCTTCAGCAAATATGTATTCCATGCATGGACGCAACTTGAAAGCTTGTGAAAAGTGTGCGCGTCCTTCATGTGTTTTCCCTGCAGTATGCCCAAACCTTAATACAGACCACAGTAAGCTGATAGACATTTACCGTTCTGTTGACAGTATTCCTGGCATTAAGAAGAGTTTTATTGGTAGTGGAGTTAGATATGATCTGCTTCTGCATAAGAGCAAAGATGAGAATACCAATAAAGCCGCAGCCGAATATACTCGAGAGCTGATAACAAGACATGTGAGCGGACGACTGAAAGTTGCGCCTGAGCACACCAGTGATAGTGTGTTGCACTATATGCGTAAGCCTTCTTTCTCTCAGTTTGAGCAGTTCAAACGTATTTTCGACCGCATAAATCGTGAAGAAGGACTAAATCAGCAGATTATACCTTATTTTATTAGTAGTCATCCTGGTTGTCATCCTGCTGATATGGCAGAACTTGCCGTAATAACAAAGGGGCTTGATTTCCATCTTGAGCAAGTGCAGGATTTCACCCCTACACCAATGACCGTCAGTACAGAAACATGGTATACAGGTTATGATCCATATACGCTCGAACCTGTTTATAGTGCAAAGACACAAAATGAGAAACTTGCCCAGCGACAGTTCTTTTTCTGGTATAAGCCCGAAGAACGTAGAAACATTGAAAAAGAGTTGCGAAAAATAGGGCGTGCAGACCTTATATCTCGTTTGTATAATTATCCGATGATGCCACATTATGGCAATAATAAATCATCGCGTGATAGCAATAGAACTAGAAGAAAAACAACTGAAAGCAGGCAGCAGAGAAAAGGTCAGCATCAGATAAATCAGCATAGTGAACGTGGGAATAAGCAGAACAAATCGTCGAGAAGAAGGTGACAAGTCTTTTCGTCTTTCTTAAAATTGTTTTTGCGAATGTTTACTTTTAATTTGTAACTTTCAAAATCAGTCCGATTTTTTTGACGAAAAAAGTAAAAAATCTTGACAAACGGAATTTTCATTCTAGAGAAAGATTTTCTGCTTGGTACGCAGTGAAATGCTAAAAAGCGTTTAATTGTTAATCAATCGGCTTAAACTATGTAAACGAACATAAGGAATGAAAAAGTGAAAGGTGTCCTTTCGCGATGTCAAACGTGGCATATCGCAGTGCGATATGTGGCATATTGCAGTGCCAAAGGTGCCCTTTCGCACTGCGAAAGATGCCCTTTGACTTTTTTAACACTTATGTATTATGAGACGAAACGTATAATGTCTTGATATTGAACGGTTTACTAAAAAGAGCGAGAAACCGCCAAATACTCGCATATTTTGCAGCTTCTTTTTTCTTGGTCGCAAATTTTTAAGTTATCGGCGGGGGTAGTTAATCAATTTTTTGCCAAACTACGCTCTGAAAATTGCAAGTTTTCAATGCGCTATACTATATGTTTCGGTTCATTGGTTACAATCTGAATAAATATGGCCGAAATGAGTTTTAAAATGAAACTAATCTGATTCTTTCATGTTTTGCCGTTGCCTTACAGCCTCGAATAGCAATATGGCTGCGCTAACAGATACATTTAAAGAGTCGAGTCTGCCAAGCATTGGGATGAGAATATGAGCATCGGCAGCTTCTCTCCATATATTAGTTAATCCAGTTGCTTCTGTTCCCATTACTATAGCGGTAGACCTTGTCATGTCCGTATCATAATATAGTTTTGAGTCTTGAAGTTGTGCGGTCAGAATACTAATGTTGTTTTTCTTAAGAAAGTCAATGCACTCCTCCGAGCTGCATACCGCACAAGGTACTGTAAACACAGCACCGATTGAACTTCTTATAAGATTAGGATTATATAAATCGGTAAGAGGGTCGCAGACAATGACGGCATCTGCATGTGCCGCATCAGCACTACGCAGGATAGCACCGATGTTTCCTGGTTTCTCAACTCCTTCGATTACTAAAATCAAAGGTTTATTACTTAACTTTAAGTCGTTGAGAGTGTGGCTTTTACTCTTAACGACTGCAATAACTCCTTCAGTGCTTCCTCTGTATGCAACTTTTTCGTAAACCTTGCTTGAAAGAGCGAACCATTTTGCTTTTTCAAGTCTGTGCTTCTGTGGAGTATTCAGCTCTGGGCAATAGTATACTGTCTCAACCTCAAATCCTGCTTCTGTGCAGTGGTTTATTTCGCGCATACCCTCTACTACAAAAACACCTTCACTTCGTCTGTCTGATGATTTTTTCTGTAGTGTCAGTAGATGTTTTATTTTCGGATTTTGCAAACTTGTTATAAGTTCTTCCATTGCCCTTTTGATTTATAGTTATGTGCCGTTATTTTTTCTCAGCCTAAAAGTGTTATTTTTCCAGCACAATCATACACCAGTTGTTCGTTGTTTTCATACTGGTTTTATGTAGTCCCAGTTCTTCAGCCTTGCAGATAAGTATATCTGCGTCTTCTTCATAGAAACCGCTCAGAATCAGATGGCCTTCGCTTTTAAGCGACTTTGCAAAATGAGGCATGTCTGCCAGAAGTATATTTCTGTTGATATTTGCTATAGCTATATCGAATGTAGCTTCATGATTTTCAATAACACTAACATCTCCTTCGGCAACATCTATATTTGAAACATTGTTGATTTCGGCATTATGCTTTGTGTTTCTTACGCTCCAATCGTCGATGTCGTATGCAAATACTGACGAGGCACCGCATTTTGATGCAACGATAGACAGAATGCCTGTGCCGCATCCGCAATCAAGTATATGCTTTCCAGACATGTCCATGCAGAGGAGTTGCTCTACGATCATTCGTGTAGTCTCATGCGTACCTGTGCCAAAAGCCTGTTTGGCGTCAATTTGTATGGCAATCGCATAGTTATCTTTGTCTGTAGGAATCTGTTTTGTGTCGAAAATAATACACTTGTTTTCAATGCTTATTGGTTCAAAGCCAGCCTCTTCCCATGTCTCATTCCAGTCCTTATCTTCCATTTCTTCAATTTCGAATGATATCTCGACATTGGGCAATAACAGATCTTCTAAGTTTGACTTAAGAGTGTTTTCATCGAAAATCTTTGTCTGAACATAGCCGTTGAGTCCATCGGTAGTTTCTTCAAAACTCTCAAAGCCTGCCTCGCCAGCAGCCCACGCAACTAAGTCGCGAGCCTCTTCGGAGTTAGGGCTAATACTAAATTTTGCAACCAAATATTTCATAATTGTGTTAATTTTCAGTGCAAAATTAAAAAAAATAGGGAAAAACCTATCATCGTTTAGGGTTTTTCCGTATTTTTGCATGATAAAATTATATATTTTTGCATCGTAAAAATGCATCTGGCAATATTAAAATGAATATTTAAAACTTTAGCACTATGAAAAAGTTACTTCTTATATCATTGCTCTTAGGAGCTTCGCTCTTGAACACAAGTGCTCAAGACGACATGTATTTCACTCCAAAAAAGAAAGGTGAAGTGAAGCAGGTTGAGGCGCAAAAAACAAAAGTTGCTGAAACCTATTATAGTGGAAGTGACCGCGATGTAGATGAATACAATCGTCGTAACCTCCATAGTTCTTATGAGATGTTAGGCACTGACAGTCTTGGTACTGATATAATTGATTTCACAGCAGGTAATGGCGAGTATTCTGATTCTACCATATTTGCAGACAACTACGACTCTTACTATGCTGACGATTTTGATGATTCAGATTTCCAGTATAGCCGCAGAATGGGAAGATTCTACGACTTCTATGGCTGGTACGACCCTGTTTTCTTCAGTTATTATCACTATCCTTACTGGCGACATAGATATTATGGATGGTATGATCCTTGGTATTCTCGCTGGTATGACCCATGGTATAACACATATTACGGATGGGGCTACTATGGATGGGGCTGGCCTTACTATCGTGACTGGTATGGATGGTATAGACCATACTATCCTGGTTATTATGGCAGTGGCTGGGTGACATACGCTGGACATACGGGAACTGCAAACCATGATGGTGTGGGTCGCTCGTTTGGAGGAACTCGTGGAAATAGTACATTGGCTAACTCAAGAGGCAATTTCTCTGGCCGCAGAGGTTCTACAGTAGGAAACCATTCAGGTGCTGCACGTCGTGGCTCTACAAATGGTGTACGTCAGAGCACACGCTCAAACAACGGAAACTTCAGTGGTTCACGTAGCAATCGTGATTTCGATGCTATAAATGGCGGACCACGCAACATGGGTTCATACAATTCTTATCCAAGTGGTTCTGGCTCAAGCCGTTCTGGTGGCGGATTCACTGGAGGACATTCTGGCGGTTCACGAGGTGGTGGCGGAGGTCACTTTACTGGTCGCAGATAATCGGGATATGATATAAATGGATTGATATTATAAATATTGTTTAGATAAACCTTAATTAGAAAAACCATGAAGAAAATTGCAATTATAGCTGCATTGCTGACTGCTTCAATGTCGGGTGTGGCACAGGAAACTTACGAGAACGCAAAAATAGCAAACGAAGACCTTAATGGTACAGCTCGCTATGTTGGTATGGGTGGTGCGATGGAAGCCTTAGGTGCTGATATCTCTACAATATCAAGCAACCCTGCTGGTATCGGACTGTTCCGTCATTCCACTTTAGGTCTTTCTTTCGGACTTGTTTCTCAGCAGGATGTCCCAGGTTATGCAAGTGGCAGCAAGACACATGCAAGCTTCGACCAGATTGGTTTTGTTTACTCAACACGTTCAGGCAGAAACTCACATATTAACTTTGGATTTAATTACCATAAGTCAAAGAATCTCGACTTCATTCTTTCTGCTGCAGGAAAGCCTCAGAACGGTTCGCAGAATATGCAATCATACCTTAAAGGACTTAAAGGCAGCCAGAGCAATGGAGGTTTTAATATAGATACAGACAAGGAAGGTACCTATATCGGTTATGAAGACGAAAAAAGCACAAGTGTGGCTGCAACCTTCAACCAGCTTGACTATCTTTATTGGAATGCTTTTCTTGTAGACCCAAATACTGGCGACTTTGGATATAATCCTGCACAGTATTTTTGGTTCAACCGTAAGCATACAGGATATATTGGTTCTTATGACTTCAATATAAGTGGAAATATTAACGACCGTGTATACTTAGGTCTTACATTCGGATTGAAAGACGTTCATTATAACGGTTATGGCGAATATGTTGAACAGATTCATGAAGCAAAAGGTCAGCATAACGGATCTTTATCAGTTACAGATGACAGGAAAATAACTGGTACAGGTTTCAATGTATCTGCCGGTATCATTGTTCGCCCAGTCGAGGAGTCTCCATTCCGAATTGGTCTGTCTGTAACAACTCCTACATGGTATGACCTCACAACAGAGAATTATACAACCCTTGCGAATGGTACTGAGTTCGGAGCGTATGATAATGGTAACATAGGAGAAGGATATGACTTCAAACTGTATACACCATGGAAGTTTGGATTCTCTCTTGGACATACCGTTGGAAACTACCTTGCACTTGGAGCTTCATACGAATATTCTGACTATAGCAGTATGGATACTCGAGTAAACGACGGATTTGGCTATAGCTGGTACTATGATGAATACTATGACAGCAGTTCAAGCGATAAAGCAATGAACAATCATACAAAGAAAACCCTGAAAGGTGTTTCTACTATTAAGCTTGGTGCAGAGTATAAACCAATGCCAGAGTTAGCAATTCGCGCAGGTTATAACTATGTTTCTGCAATGTATGATAGCAATGGCTATAAGGATGGAGGTATTGTTTCAGAAGGCTCTTACTACAGTTCTTCAACAGACTATACGAACTGGAAGGGTACTAACCGCATGACTCTTGGTGTAGGTTACAATATAAATAAGTTCAATATTGACTTGGCTTATCAGTATAGTGAAACCAACGGAGAGTTCCATCCATACACAGCCATTTCAGCAAGTGATGCTATGAATAATGTGGTTGAGAAGATGAGCAATGACAAGTTTGATGTCTCAAATAAACGTCATCAGATACTTCTCACATTAGGTTATCATTTCTAAGAAATAATTTAATCTGACTAATATTTAGTTTTAAGTTAAAGTCTTGTTAAAGCTTTAGCAAAGGAGTCGAGGAAAGTGTTTTCCCGACTCCTTTTTGTGATTTTTTTATTAAAAAAAAAAGTTTTTCTTGTAAGTTCATAAAAAAATAGTACTTTTGTAAATCATATTTGTTAATCTTTAAATATGGCTTTAGAAAATAATCATGTTGTCATAATGGCTGGTGGCGTTGGTAGTCGCTTTTGGCCAATGAGCACAGTGCAGCGTCCAAAACAGTTTATTGATGTTTTGGGGGTTGGACGTTCACTGTTGCAACTTACTTTCGATCGTTTTAAAGGAATATGTCCAGCAGAGAATGTCTGGATAGTTACAAATAAGGATTATGCGCAACTCTGTCATGAGCAGTTGCCAGAAGTTCCGAGAAAAAATATACTTTGTGAGCCATGCCGACGCAATACTGCGCCATGTATTGCATACGTTAGTTGGAGGATTAAGGCAAGCGACGGTAATGCTAACATAGTTGTTACACCAAGCGACCATATTGTTACAAATACGGAAGAGTTTCGTCGTGTAGTGTCACAGTGCCTCAATTTCACTAATTTTACAGATGCTATTGTTACTCTTGGAATGAAACCAACAAGACCTGAAACTGGATATGGATATATTCAGGCAGATTTATCGTATAGTTCTCCTTCAAATAAGGAGATTTTCCGCGTTGACTATTTCCGTGAGAAACCAGACCTTGAGACGGCTCAAAAGTATATTAAGGACAATAGATATTTTTGGAATGCTGGTATTTTCATCTGGAATGTTAAGACCATCGTTAACGCTTTCCGTATTTATCAGCCCGAAATGAGTTCTGTGTTTGATAGTATTAGCGATGTTTTAGGTACTGACAAGGAACAGGATGTAATTGATCAGCGTTATGGAGATTGCGAAAGTATTAGCGTTGACTATGCTATAATGGAGAAGGCAGATGAAATATTTGTTTGCCCGTCTGATTTTGGTTGGAGCGATTTAGGAACATGGGGCTCGTTGCTTACACAGACAAGTCATGATATGTATGGAAATAGTCTTATAGGCGATAACATTTCCGTATATGATACCCGCAATTGTATAATTCACACAACCGAAGAACGAAAGGTTGTCGTGCAAGGACTTGATGGCTATATTGTTGCTGAAAAGGATGGAACTCTGCTAATTTGTAAATTGGCAGAAGAGCAAAGAATAAAACAATTCTCAGAGAACAATTAAGATTGTAATAGTTGAATAATAAAAAGAAAAAGATAAACATAATGGAACAAAATAAAGTAGCATTAATTACAGGTATAACAGGACAAGACGGTTCATATCTTGCAGAGTTTCTGATAGAGAAGGGCTATGAAGTTCATGGTCTTCTGCGTCGCAGTTCTTCATTTAATACTGCTCGAATAGAACATCTTTATTTAGATGAGTGGGTGCGTGACATGAAAAAACAGCGACTGGTTAATCTGCATTGGGCTGATATGACCGACTCTTCGTCGCTGATTCGCATTATTGCAGAAACTAAACCAACCGAAATATATAATCTTGCAGCGCAAAGCCATGTAAAAGTATCATTTGAGGTTCCTGAATATACAGCAGATACAGATGCTGTAGGTGTATTGCGATTGCTAGAGGCTGTGAGAATTTGCGGACTCGAAAAGAATTGTCGCATATACCAGGCTTCAACATCCGAACTGTTTGGATTGGTACAGGAAGTGCCACAGCGCGAAACCACACCGTTCTATCCACGTAGTCCATATAGTGTAGCAAAACTCTATGGTTTCTGGATTATGAAAAATTATCGTGAGAGTTACGGAATGTATTGTTGCAATGGTATCTTATTCAATCATGAGAGTGAGCGCAGAGGAGAAACATTCGTAACGAGAAAGATTACTCTTGCTGCTGCGCGAATAGCTCAAGGTTTTCAGGATAAACTATATCTTGGCAATCTTAATTCTCTTCGCGACTGGGGATATGCTAAGGATTATGTTGAATGTATGTGGTTAATCCTTCAGCAGCCTAAACCTGATGACTTTGTCGTAGCAACTGGTGAATATCATACTGTTCGTGAATTTGCAACTCTTGCTTTCCACGAAGTAGGTATAGAACTTGAGTGGCAGGGTGAAGGTGTTGACGAAAAGGGTATAGACAAAAATACGGGTAAAGTGCTTGTTGAAGTTGATCCAAAATATTTCCGTCCAGCAGAAGTTGAACAGTTGCTTGGAGATCCAACAAAGGCTAAGACTGTTTTAGGTTGGAATCCACGTAAAACATCGTTTGAAGAACTTGTAAGGATAATGGTTCAACACGATATGCGTTTTGTAAAGAAACTCCATTTGAAAGCACAAATTGAAGACTAATAGCAATGGCACTCGGCAAAGAAAGTAAAATATATGTAGCAGGTCATAGAGGACTGGTTGGATCTGCAATTTGGAATAATCTTAAGAAAAGAGGATATAATAACCTTGTAGGTCGCACTCATTCTGAACTTGACTTGACCGACCAACTGGCTGTAAGACGGTTCTTTGATGAAGAAAGGCCAGACGCGGTTGTTTTGGCTGCTGCATTTGTTGGCGGTATAATGGCAAACTCGCTTTATAGGGCTGACTTCATTATGCAGAATATGAAGATGCAGTGCAATGTTATTAGTGAGGCTTATGCTCATAATGTAAAAAAACTTCTCTTTCTTGGTTCTACATGTATCTATCCTAAGAATGCGCCACAGCCAATGAAGGAAGATTGTCTGCTGACATCTCCATTGGAATATACTAATGAAGAGTATGCAATTGCAAAAATAGCTGGACTCAAAATGTGTGAAAGCTATAACCTGCAATATGGAACCAACTATATCGCAGTGATGCCGACAAACTTGTATGGCCCTAATGATAATTTTCATTTGGAGAATAGCCATGTGATGCCTGCAATGATTAGGAAGATTTATCTGTCAAAACTTCTTAATGATGGTGACTGGAAGTCTGTCAGGGCTGATTTGAACAAGCGTCCTGTTGAGGGAATAAATGGACAGGCTGAAGAACAGGATATCATTAAAGTGTTGGCTAAATATGGTATTGAGAGTAATAAGGTGACGCTTTGGGGAACAGGAAAACCGCTTCGTGAATTTCTCTGGAGTGAAGACATGGCAGATGCTAGTGTTCATGTTTTATTGAATGTTGACTTTAGTGATATTATTGGTATAGAGAAATATTCTTCTGTATTCTATGGAACTAAGACCGATGGAAGTGTAGACAGAAATAGCAGTGAGGGTAGGGGAGGTGCAATACCTTCTTTGGGTGAAATCAGAAATTGCCATATAAATGTTGGAACGGGTAAAGAATTGACAATCCGAGAACTCTCAGAACTTATTGTCAAAGCTGTAGGTTTTTCTGGAGAAGTTCTTTTTGATGCGTCAAAACCAGATGGAACTCCAAGAAAACTTATTGATGTAGCCAAGCTTCATAGCCTAGGTTGGAAACATAGTATTGAAATAGAAGAAGGTGTCCAAAAGCTGTTTAGTTGGTATAAAAATGACCTGTCAATGTAGTTTTTTTATGTTTTTTGAAGAAAAATACAAAAAAAGTGGAAAAATATTTGGTGGGTTGGAAAAATAGACGTACCTTTGCAACCGCAATTCAGCAGCAAGGCTGATGTTTTAAGGGTTAATGTATGCGCTTGTAGCTCAGTTGGTAGAGCACCTGACTCTTAATCAGGGTGTCCAGGGTTCGAACCCCTGCAGGCGTACAAAAAGAGCAAAACCAATTGGTTTTGCTCTTTTTGTTTAAATGTGTATATTAATATGTTATGTTTACTTGTTGTTAAGCCTTCTCCATAAAAGTTTGTTCATTGCCATGAGTCTACGACCTTGCCTCGTTATGTCAGAACGTACAGTACTGATGTTGTTGAAAAGTTCAGTCAGAACATTCTGAACCATATTTGGTTGTCTGAGCTGTTTGTTCGCTTCAGGGTTGACAACAATCTTTATTCCTTTTTCAATAAGTTTTATTGTTATGTCTTCCCCAAACTGTGCAGGGTCTCCGTCGTAATGTATTGGTCCAGGTTTGCTTCGCTTTATATGAATTTGTTTTGAGCGGAAAGTCTTAATCTTGCTGCTTTTGTTCAATGTTTTGTTCATCATGTCAAAGCTAACTTGTGGAGCATCAAGAATATCGAAAGGTTCCATTATTATAACATCCATAAGTCCGTCGCTCATAGATGCTTGCGGAGCAATATAAGCATTGTTACCATACTGTGAGGCATTGGCACATGAAATGAGATAGGCCTTGTAGCGTTTAGTTGCGCCAGTTTCGTCCTCGACAGTGTAAATTTCAGGCTTGTATCGAAGCCCTTCTTTTAGTACATGTTCCATGTATTTTATAGGTCCTCGCTTATTTCCTTCTGCAAATTTCATGCTTATAAAAGCATCGAACCCCATTCCGCAGGTACAGAAGAAGGGGGTGTCATTGATAAGTCCGTAGTCAAGATGGTGAATCTCACATTGATTTATAATGTTAATAGCTTTCCTTATGTTTATAGGTATCATGAGGTGACGGGCTAAACCGTTGCCAGAGCCGCATGGTATTATGGCCATAGCTGTATTGGTCTGAATTAATGCTCTTCCAACTTCGTTTATTGTCCCATCTCCTCCAACAGCTACGACGATGTCTGCATTCGATTCACTCGCTTCTTTAGCAATAATAGTTGCATGTCCAGCATATTCTGTTTGTCTAATAGTATACTCAAATTTGTTTTTATTCAAGTATTTTTCTATTAGTGAAGGAATGCCGGCTTTCTTAATGGTTCCCGATATTGGGTTCATTATGAATACTATCTGCAACTTTCTTTCCATATTGATTGCAAAAATAATAATTTTTCTTTCATAAACTATTATTTGCAATGAAAAAAACAACCTAATGAAACATTTATTGGGAAAAAAAGAAAGTTATATTACATTTTTTTGTACCTTTGCAGCCTGAACAAATAACTTAATAGTTATTATACCTATTACTATATGGGAATTTTACAAGAAAGATTTAAAAGTTATAGACGTCCACAGCGTTATATGGCTGAGGGGGTTTATCCATATTTTCGTGAAATAACAGGAAAACAGGATACAGAGGTGAATATGTCAGGTCATAAAGTCCTGATGTTTGGTTCAAATGCTTATACTGGTTTGACTGGTGATGAACGAGTTATCAATGCAGCAAAAGAAGCTCTTGACAAGTATGGTTCTGGCTGTGCAGGTAGTAGATTTCTTAATGGAACTCTAGATATTCATGTTCAACTTGAAAAAGAGTTGGCTGAATTTGAGCATAAAGAAGAAGCAATGTGCTTCTCCACGGGTTTTTTCGTGAATTCTGGTGTTATTCCTGTTTTATGTGGACGCGAAGATTATATAATTTGTGATGAAAGAGACCATGCAAGTATTGTTGATGGTCGCCGTCTCTCTTTTGCAAAACAGTTGAAGTATCGTCACAACGATATGGAAGATTTAGAGAAGATCCTCCAAAAATGTGAAGAAGAAGCCTTGAAACTTATAGTTGTTGATGGAGTTTTCTCTATGGAAGGCGATCTCTGTAATCTACCTGAAATCATTCGATTGAAGAAAAAATATAAGAATGTAGCCGTTATGGTCGATGAGGCTCACGGTCTCGGTGTCTTCGGAAAAGAAGGTAGAGGAGTTTGTGACCATTTCGGACTTATTGATGATGTTGATATCATTATGGGTACATTCAGCAAGAGCTTAGCAAGTATTGGAGGATTTGTTGCTGCTGATTTTGATACAATTAATTATCTGCGCCATGCAGTTCGCACATACATTTTCAGTGCATCAAATACACCTGCTGCGACAGCTGCTGCTCGTGAGGCATTGCATATTATCAGAAAAGAGCCAGAGCGTATTGAGAAATTATGGGAAGTAACCAATTATGCACTTAATAGATTCCGTGAAGAAGGATTTGAAATAGGGGATACTGAGAGCCCAATTATTCCTCTTTATGTTAGAGATGTTGACAAAACATTTACTGTAACAAAGTTGGCATTTGATAATGGAGTGTTTATTAACCCTGTAATTCCTCCAGCATGTGCACCACAGGATACTTTGGTACGTTTTGCTTTAATGGCAACTCATACTCGTGAACAAGTCGAAAAAGGAGTGCAAGTATTGAAGAAAGTATTCAAAGAATTGGATATTTTGAAATAATTTAGCGTTTTTCGTAAAATAAATGCATAAAAATTTGCATGTTTCAAATAAAGTTTGTACTTTTGCATCCGCTAATCAGAACTAAGAATAGCAACGGGGTGTAGCGCAGTCCGGTAGCGCGCCTGGTTTGGGACCAGGTGGTCGCAGGTTCGAATCCTGTCGCCCCGACTGTTTTAAAGCAAAAGGAAGCATCAAGATAGATGCTTCTTTTTTGTTTAGTATTAGATTGTTAGATAATGTTATAGAATTTATATTTGTTTCATTTATAATACTATTTTGTCTGATCGGAAATTATTATTCGGTTAGGATTATTTAGAAAAGTAGAGGTTAACTTGTTTTATAAATATTTATATCACTGAAAACGGGAAGTACACAATATATATGTACTTCCCGTTTCTATTAAGATTTATGTTGGTGAGTTGATTATTTTATCATGTTAATAGAGCGTTTAATAAACTCGTTCAATGCAGAACCTTTTAACATTCCATTCTGAAGCAGAGCAATGTCTATTAGTTGATGAATTATGCTGTTGTCTTTTGCTGCATCAGCAATAATTTGTTTTTTCTTGTCTCGTTGCTCTTTCTCTGCTTTTTCTGTTTCTTCAACATCCTTCTTTTCTTCGTCAGTTATTTCTTCTGGCTTTTTCTTTCCTTGTTCTTGGCGCAATGCAGCAAGGCGAGCTTCAAGACCTTTAATTTCGCTGTCTATAGGTTTTAAAGTTTCTCCGCATTTTGCTGTTGTATCTTCAAGAATCTTCTTAACGAGTTTGTGGTCAGAGTTAAGTACCATACTGTAAGCATCAGGCATCTGAGCATAGAAGTTCATTCCGCTTTGGAAGCGGCTCATATCCTTCATTCTGCGCATATACTCACTTTGAGTTATTACTATTGGAGCAGCCTCTTCACCCAAACTTTGAATTTCGACATAGAATTCTGCCTTTTCAAGTTTAGGAAGTTGAGAGCGGAATGCTTCAGTTAGTTGTTCTGTTTCAGTTATATTTAATTCGTTATGTGGCGTATCTTCTTTCTTTATGAGTCTTTCAATGATATCACCATCAACTCTTGTGAAGTGGCATTTCTCAAACTTTTGCTCTAAATGTTGAATTAGAGGTGTATCTAAATCACCATCCATCAGCAATACACTATATCCCTTCTGACGTGCGGCTTCAATATATGTATATTGCTCTTCACGATTTGTTGCATATAGATAAATAAGTTGCTGATCTTTGTCTGTTTGATTATCTTTTATAAGCTCGCGGTATTCATCATAGGTAAAATACTTATTGTCAACATCCTTAAGCAATGCAAAGTCTTTAGCACGGTCGTAGAAGTCCTCTTGAGCAAGCATACCATAGTGGATAAATATCTTCAAGCTGTCCCACTTCTCTTCAAATTCTTTGCGATTCTCTTTGAAGATACTGTTCAGACGGTCTGCAACTTTCTTCGTAATGTATGTTGAAATTTTCTTTACATTTGAGTCACTCTGCAGATATGAACGGCTTACATTTAATGGTATATCTGGACTGTCAATCACACCATGTAAAAGTGTAAGGAATTCAGGCACTATTCCTTCAACCTGATCAGTTACGAATACTTGATTGCAGTATAGTTGTATCTTGTTGCGTTGCAAGTCAATATTTGATTGTATTCTTGGGAAATAAAGAATACCTGTAAGGTTGAAAGGATAGTCAACGTTGAGGTGTATCCAGAATAGTGGTTCGTCCTGCATTGGATAGAGAGTGCGATAGAAAGACTTATAGTCTTCATCTTTCAAGGTACTTGGTGACTTAGTCCATAGTGGTTCTACATCGTTGATTATGTTATCTTCTTCTGTGTCAACCTGTTTTCCGTCTTTCCATTCAGTCTTCTTTCCAAAAACTACAGGAACAGCCATAAACTTGCAATACTTATTCAGAAGTGATTCTATTTTCTGTTTCTCTAAGAATTCCTTGCAGTCGTCGTCAATATAAAGTACAATATCGCTACCTCTTTCTTCTTTTTCAGCCTCTTCAATCGTAAATTCAGGGCTACCGTCGCAACTCCATTTCACAGGTTTTGCATCTTCCTTATAGCTTCGTGTTATTATTTCTACTTTTTTGCTAACCATGAAAGCAGAGTAGAATCCCAGTCCGAAATGTCCGATTATGGCATTTGCATTGTCTTTATATTTGTCTAAAAAGTCGTTGACGCCAGAGAATGCTATTTGATTAATGTATTTATCGATTTCTTCGGCAGTCATACCTATACCATTGTCGCTGATGGTCATTGTACCTGCTTTCTCATCAAGAGCAATCTTAACCTTTAAATCTCCGAGCTCACCTTTAAAATCACCTTTTTCCTTCAGTGTTTTTAGTTTCTGTGTGGCATCTACTGCATTAGATACCATTTCGCGCAAGAAGATTTCATGATCAGAATAGAGAAACTTTTTGATTACGGGGAAAATATTCTCTGTTGTTACCCCGATATTACCTTTTTGCATAATAAAACTTTAGTTTTAATTTACATTTATACTAAAAATCAAATCTTAAATGTAATTGTACCAAAATATATCATTTACTATGATTTGAATATTCGGCAAACAATTACTAAAAAGGTAATTTACAAATTTTGTGCCAAAGTGGTTTTATAATAGTAATAAAAGATTGTTTTTCACAAAAAAAACGGATTATGCAATCCAGTTTACTCAACTGTCATTTATTGCATAATCCGTTATGTTGGTTGAGAAATGGTATTTAACCAATCCCGCTATTAGAATTTCTTGTATCCGTATGCAGAGTCGCTGCCAAGTTCTTCTTCTATGCGAATCAATTGGTTGTATTTTGCCATACGGTCAGTTCTTGAAAGAGAACCTGTCTTAATCTGTCCTGAGTTTGTCGCTACTGCGATGTCTGCAATTGTTGTGTCTTCAGTTTCTCCAGAACGGTGAGATGTAACTGTTGTATATCCATGACGGTGTGCCATTTCAATAGCGTCGAGAGTCTCGGTTAGCGAACCAATCTGATTAACCTTTATCAAGATTGAATTAGCTGCCCCCATTCTGATACCCTTTTCTAAGAACTTAACATTGGTTACAAACAAGTCATCGCCAACCAACTGGCAACGGTCTCCAATAGCCTTAGTTAATTTTACCCAGTTTTCCCAGTCGTTTTCGTCAAGTCCGTCTTCGATAGAGTCAATAGGATATTTTGTGATAAGTTCTTCAAGATATTTAATTTGCTCTTCGGCAGTAAGTTTCTTTCCGTTAGGATCTTTCTTTTTTCCGTCTTTCAGCTGGCGATAATCATAGAACCATTCACCATTTTCTTGTGTAGCAAATTCGCTTGCAGCACAGTCCATAGCTATTGTGATATCCTTGCCTGGCTCATATCCTGCATCGCGAATAGCCTGGCAAATGCTATCGAGTGCATCTTCAATTCCCTCGAGTGCTGGGGCAAAACCACCTTCATCACCAACAGCAGTTGAAAGACCGCGCTTCTTCAGCAATTTTGCAAGTGCATGGAAAACTTCAGCTCCCATGCGTATAGCCTCACGCTCATTTGGAGCTCCAACTGGACGAATCATAAACTCCTGGAATGCAATAGGAGCATCAGAGTGAGCACCTCCATTGATGATGTTCATCATTGGCACTGGCAGGGTAAATGTATTGCATCCTCCGATATAGTGATAGAGAGGAATATTTAGAGCTTTAGCCGCAGTCTGTGCAACAGCGAGAGAAACGCCAAGAATAGCGTTGGCTCCGAGTTTAGACTTTGTTGGTGTGCCATCGAGCTCAATCATCTTGTGGTCAATAGCACGTTGATTTAAAATGCAGTTACCTTTCAGTGCTGGTGCTATTATTGTATTGACATTTTCAACTGCTTTCAAAACACCTTTTCCTAAAAATCTCTGCTTATCGCCGTCACGAAGTTCAAGTGCTTCGTTCTCACCTGTTGATGCACCAGATGGCACAGATGCACGTCCCATTACACCATTCTCTAATCTTACTTCAACTTCTACTGTTGGGTTTCCTCTTGAGTCGAGAATCTCTCTTGCGTGTACTTTTTCTATAATCATACTTTTAAAACTTTATTTTCTTTTTGATCGTTTCTATTCATTAACTTTCGAATGTGAGCTGCAAAGGTAATATTTTTTTGTCAATGGGCAAAAAACAAGTGCTGTTTAAACTCTTATTTTATCTTTATCTTATCCTAAATCAAAACGTTATGAACTTATTCTTTTGCAAGTTTATTGATAAACTCTTCTGCTCTTTGCAAGTCTTCTGGTGTATCTATTCCGATTGTCTCGCAATTTGTTGTGCCAACTTTTACTGCAATGCCATGTTCAAGCCATCTCAGTTGTTCCAGGCTCTCTGCCAGTTCAAGCGGAGTCTGTTCAAGTTTTGTAATTTTCATTAGTGTTTCTCGGCGATAAGCATACAGTCCGATATGTTTCAAGAAAGGATAATATTTTAGCCAATCAGTATGTTCCTTTCCTCTTACGAATGGTATAACACTACGGCTGAAATATAATGCTCTGCCATTTTGTCCTACAACAATCTTTGGAGAGTTTGGATTGTCAGCGGCATCCATGCTTTCAAAAGGTTTGCCCAAAGTGGCAATCTCAGTATCGTTATCATCAAAAAGACTCATAACGGTTCTTATCTGGTCTGGATGTATGAAGGGTTCGTCGCCTTGAATGTTTATTACGACATCCGCCTTACTTTCTATCTTTTCAACAGCTTCGGCTATTCTGTCGGTTCCGCTTTTGTGCTTGTCTGAGGTCATAATTGCCTTACCGCCAAATCCGACTACAGCATTATATATTCTCTCGTCGTCGGTAGCAACATATACTTCGTCAAGCACACTGCTTACTTGCTCATAAACTCTCTCGATCACCATTTTTCCGCCAAGCGTGGCTAATGGTTTGCCCGGAAAACGCGATGACGCATAACGGGCAGGAATAACAGCTATAAATTTCATGCTGCAAAATTACTATTTTTAATTGATATTTAATCCATTGGTGGAATTAAAAAAATGATTTATTTATAAGTTGACTAAACTTTCGCAAGTTTTATTCTCTTTAGGTTTCAAAGACCTTAAGTTCACTTCGCTTTAAGGTTATTCAAGGTAATTACACATACATTATGTATCACAATATGCCAGCTTCATCGCACTTAAAATAATTTGCACTAACTCAATTTGAACTAATGATATTACCTGCCACTTTGTCAAACTGTTCACATTGTAAATATCGTATGTGATTTTACACGCTTTTGTCAAAATATTTCATAATAGTGGTGGTTATTGCTACATTATATATTTGTACGCATAAATTACAATGAACTTTTCTAAAAAATGCTAATGCTTTTTGCCGTATTATATTTTTTTCGTACTTTTGGCAAATAATTAAGATAGAAAAAAATGAAAATCAATAGAAATATAATCGCTGTCTTTTTGTTAATGTCAACGCAAGTCGTAATGGCTCAGAAGATTACACTTGGTTCATGCATCACAAAGGATAAAGGACAATATAATGGTGAGATGGTTGCTGGTAAGCCACACGGTAAAGGTCGTGCGGTATATCCAAATGGCGACATTTATGAAGGAGAATATGCCAAAGGAATGCGCAACGGTCAAGGTGTCTACTCTTTTTCTGATGGAGAAAAATATGAGGGTACGTGGCTAAACGATCAGCAGCACGGCAAGGGGACATACTATTTTTCTAACAATAACCGCTATGAGGGACTTTGGTATCGCGACTACCAGCAAGGACACGGCATAATGTATTACTATAATGGCGATGTCTACGATGGCGAATGGGTAAAAGACATGCGGGAAGGAAAAGGCCGCTATACTTTCAAGAGCGGTGCTTATTATAGCGGAAAGTGGAAAGGTGACATGAAAAACGGCGAGGGTACTTTCGACTGGGGCGACGGTTCTTCCTATTCTGGTATGTGGGTTAACAATCAGCGTTCAGGCAAAGGTACATTCAAGTATGCTGATGGCGATGTATATATAGGTGAATGGAAAGAAGACAACCAGAATGGTAAAGGTATATATAAGTTCCAGAATGGCGATGTTTACGAAGGTAACTATGTTGACGGTGAACGTACCGGAGATGGCATTTTCACTTATGCCAACGGCGATAAATATACAGGTAGATTTCTCAATGGAGATAAATCTGGCGTAGGAACTTATGTGTGGAAAAATGGAGATACTTATGTTGGCGATTGGAAAAACGACCAGCAAAATGGTCATGGTAAATTGACAACAAAGGGGGGCGATGTCTACGAAGGTCAGTTTAAAAAAGGAAATGTTGAAGGAGAAGTCATAATCCATTTCCATGACGGAAGTCGTTTCAAAGGAGTCTATCGCAACGGAAAGCGTAATGGCGGTGCTATAGAGGAAACAAAAGACGGAAAACGTTTTGAGGGTTACTATATTGACGATAAACGCGATGGTAATTTTGTAGAAAAAGACCGTGATGGTAGGATTACTGCTCATGGCAGATATGAGAATGGAAGGCGAATTGAAGAATAGTTACTTATGGTGACTATTCTTTCTTGTTTCTATATTTATTAAAATCGTTCTTCGGAAATGCAGCAAACAGATACATCCAATATCGGAATAGTTAGTCGAGACATGTGGCTTAAGCCTTATGAAGCAATTATAAGGAAGCGACATGACAAAGCTCAGACCAAAATGCAGTTGTTGACTGGCAATGGCAAATTTTCGTTATCTGAATTTGCAAACGGTTATCGTTATTTTGGTTTGCAGCATAACGATGACGGATGGACTTTCAGAGAGTGGGCTCCAAATGCTACTGCAATATACCTTGTTGGCGATTTCAATGACTGGCAAGAGTCTGAGCGGTATCGTCTGAAAAGAATTGGTATTTCTGGTTATTGGGAAATTGAATTACCGTCAGAAACACTTAAACATGGTCAGCATTACAAGATAAATGTTTATTGGAATGGTGGACAAGGAGAGCGCATTCCTGCATGGGCAACTCGTGTAGTTCAAGATGAAACAACCCGTCTTTTCTCTGCACAGGTTTGGTCTCCTCATGAAAAATATTCGTGGAAAATAAAGAATTTCCAACCTCGTCGCAGCCCGCTTCTCATTTATGAGTGCCATATAGGAATGGGTCAAGATTGTGAAAGGGTAGGAACATATAATGAGTTTCGTGAAAATGTTTTGCCTAGAATTGTAAGTGCTGGATATAATTGTATTCAGCTAATGGCTATTCAGGAGCATCCTTACTATGGGTCTTTTGGTTATCATGTCAGTTCTTTCTTTGCTCCTTCAAGTCGTTTTGGTACTCCCGAGGAGCTTAAAATGCTGATAGACGAGGCTCATTCTAAAGGTTTAGCTGTGATAATGGATATTGTTCATTCTCATGCGGTTAAGAATGAAGATGAAGGATTGGGCAATTTCTGTGGCGACAATAGCCAGTATTTCTGCAAGGGAAGTCGCCGACAACATCCTGCATGGGACTCTCTTTGCTTTGATTATAGTAAAGATGAAGTCATCCATTTTCTCCTTTCTAATTGCAAATACTGGTTAGAAGAATTTCATTTTGATGGATTTCGCTTCGATGGAGTTACCTCAATGCTTTATTTTAGTCATGGTTTAGGTGAGGCTTTTGTCAATTACGATGACTATTTTAATGGCAAGCAAGACGAAGATGCTATTTGTTATTTAACATTAGCCAATATGCTTATTCACCAGATAAACCCAAAAGCTTTTACGATTGCCGAAGAGGTTAGCGGAATGCCAGGACTGGCTGCAAAGGTAGAAGATGGCGGCTATGGTTTCGATTATCGTATGGCGATGAATATACCAGACTATTGGATAAAGCTCATAAAGGAGACTCCAGACGAGCAATGGAAACCTTCTTCGCTGTTTTGGGAACTTTGTAATAGACGTAAAGATGAACGAACTATCTCTTATTGCGAAAGTCACGATCAGGCTCTGGTAGGCGATAAGACGATCATTTTCCGTCTTGTTGATTCTGATATGTATTGGCATTTCAAGATTGGCGATGAAAATGAAACTGCGCGTAGGGGAATTGCTTTGCACAAGATGATTCGTCTTGCAACCTTATCAACTATAAATGGTGGCTATCTCAATTTCATGGGTAATGAATTTGGACATCCAGAATGGATTGATTTTCCGCGTGAGGGCAATGGCTGGAGCCATAAATATGCTCGCCGCCAATGGCGTCTTGCCGATGATGACGACCTCTGTTATAAGTGGCTTGCGCTCTTTGATGCAGAAATGTTGCGAGTGGTTAAAATGCAGAAAAATTTTATTCGAACTGCTGTTAATGAGATATGGCATGATGATTCCGACCAGATTCTGGCGTTTAGTCGTGCAAACATGGTTTTCATTTTCAATTTCTCTCCATCAAAATCGTATACTGATTATGGCTTTTTGGTAAAGGAAGGGGCATACGAAGTGGTGCTAAATACTGACAATAAAGCTTTTGGTGGTAATGGTTTTGCAGATGACAGCGTGACACATTTCACTATTCATGACGAATTATATGCACATCAGAACAAAGGATGGTTGAAAATGTATATTCCAGCCCGTTCAGCAGTTGTGCTTAGAAAGAAAGATGGTTGATGAAAATTAGCATAAGTTTCCTTTCTTTTCGATATGGTTTTATGCGTTTAATCATCGTTTCGGATATATTTAAAATAAAAAAGTAAAACTTGAAGTTGTAAATGTTTGACGATAATAATAAGACTACATCACATTATATATATATGCGTACTATTTGCGCAATAGTGTTTGTTACATTCACTTTCTCTTATTTGTTTTTCTATCAGTCTGATGTCTTGACATTGACACAGCATATACTTTCAGGCGGGAAAACCCATTATCAGCCACTTATCGGTTCGTTGCTGATTACATTATTATTGTTTCTCGTTCAGCTGGGAGTATATTTTCTAACCAGAATAAGATTGCGTTTCCACGCCCTTACTTATTTTCCGTCATTGCTTTTATTGGCTGTCCTCACAAATATTGAGCCTGAGATTATACAGAATAAAACATATATTCATTGGTTTTGGGCAGCTCCTTTGCTTCTGATAATATATGTTTTTGCAGTTTTTTTAGTAAAACAGTATCAGCAGATTGAAACATTCGAACCAAAGGTTAGTTTTGCAATAAAGTTGTTGTGGATAAATTTATTGCAGTTGTTTTTTATGTTTCTATTTGTTGGAGTTGTGGGTAGCAATAATGATATACTTCATTATCGGCTTAAGATGGAAACAAGTATTCTTCGCTCTGATTACGAAACGGCGCTCAGTGTCGGGAAAAAATCGCTTATTAGTGATAGTAGCCTGACTATGCTTCGTGCTTTTTGTTTGTCGCAGAAACATAAACTTGGTGAAGATTTCTTTACCTATCCGATAGTTGGTGGAAGCGAATCTTTGTTGCCTGACAATGATAATGTTAAGACATATTTATTTCCTTCTGATTCAATCATAAAATTATCGAAACGTAAGTCTGTATATTATGATTATAAACTTGTTAAGTTGCTGCTGGATAGGAATTTGTCTTTGTTTGTTAAAGAGTTGGGAAAGTATTATAAAATAGACTCTAAATTACCTGTTCATTATAAAGAGGCACTTACCTTATATGCTGAAAAATATCCAAGCGAAAAAGCTATTTTTCAAGATGAAGCCATGAAGGCCGACTATTTGGACTTTGACAAAATGAAACATAGTCATACCGACAAAATGGCTCGGATGTCTGAATTGCGTGATGTTTACGGCACGACCTATTGGTTCTATTATTTCTATGGTGTTTAGATTTTGTAGCTGATTACTCTTAAAGGGATTCTTTCAGGATGTTGTTAAGAAGAAATGTTGCATTCTGGTTCTTTGCTGCACCTCTTGTGATTTTATATGTATAAGTAACTTTGTCAGAAAGGCCTATTTCAAAACAATAGTTCAAAAAACGTTCAGGATGCTCCTGTTCCATCTTTGATAGTTCTAAGTCGTGAGTTGCAACAACTCCTGTAACAGGCAAAGAGGAAACTGATTTGAGGAATAGTCGAGAACCATTAAGTTTGTCAAGTGAATTTGTACCTTTCAGTATTTCGTCAAGAATTATCAGTGTATTTTTATTTTTCTTGCATGCTTCTATAAGTTGTTTCAGTCGTAATAGCTCTGCATTGAAGTAGGATATGCCATGAGAAAGGTCGTCGGTAGTTCTCATGCTGCTGAACAATGAGAATACAGATACTTTTAGTTCATCAGCAAATACTGGCATGCCAGACATTGCTAATATGTAGTTTATGCCTATAGAGCGAAGGAAAGTGCTTTTTCCTGCCATGTTAGCACCTGTTATTATGTAGTATTTCCTGTTGTCTATATTGAAGTCGTTGCCAACTGCTTTATCGCCAAGAAAAGGATGGCGTAACGATTTTGCCTGATATATTACATCTTCATTTTCCACTATCTCGGCATCAACAGCCTGTGGCTCATTAAATCTGAATGTAGCCATTGACACTGAAGCGTCAAATTTGCTTATTGCGTCAATCCATTCTTCAATCCTAAACATGTATTTTTCTTGCCAGTGAAGAAAACGTCTGACAATGAAGAAGTCGTACAGTAAGAATGTATTGAATAGCAAAATGCCAAGTATGTTTGCTCTTCTGTCAATACTGTCGAGTAGCGTTTTTAATTCATTGAATGCTAATTCTGCATTTGCATCATTAGAAGTCAGGGTGCTGATGATGTTTTTATTGCCTTTGCTCTCAAGTTTAGAATTTGCGATTATACTTATCTGAGATATGTAGTTTTTCAGTTGTTTATGTATTACTCCAACGGCTTTTGACATCTTCTTAATAGGATTAAGGCATAGAGAGTAGACTATAAAAAACTGTATTGAGCCCCAGACAATCGGCAGATTGCTGCTTGTAATACCTAATATGGAAGTGATAATAGTTCCCAAAAAGCAAGTTATAGCCAATAACACAATAGCAAGTGATATTCTTGATTTGGGAAATGACGGTATATCTATGTCTCTTATATGATTTAGTTTATCGAGTATCTCTTTGGTATCTATTGTTTCTTTCTGACCTAATGACAGATAGTGTGCTCGCAAGTTCTCTCTATCTGCCAATTCTTTTATGGCATCTCTGTTTTCTGTAATTGCCTGAATGTTTGCTGGTTTTATATCAGATAGGATGTTGGCAAGACAGTCACTTCCGCCAGATGTAATCGTTCTGTTTATTCTATTGAATAAAGACAACTTCCCAAATATGTCAAGGTCGAATGTAAAATCGTGTTGCGAATCAATATATTTCTCTCCATCTTGAAATGGAGAATAGTCTCCATTCAGGTAGGAAACTTCTTTTTCATAGACAATTTTCAGATTAACTTTTTCTTCAATTCTTCTTTCTGTCTGTTTGTCTCTTTGTCTGACGGCAATGTAAGAGATAATGCTTATAGCAGAAATTGCTAAAAATATATTTCCGCCATGCCACAAATAATATATAAGTATGGCACCTGCTGCTGTAATAAACGTCGCCAGTTCAAGTGTGATAAAAAGTTTATTGTACCTTTTCAGCCTTGAAATTTCAGATTTAAGTATTTGGATTTGTTGCAGATAAAACTCCTTTATTTCCTCTTTGTTGCGCATGATTTTGTTTCTTTATTTGATTTAAGTTTTATATATAAAAAGACAAAGAAAGTTCCCTCCCCGATACTATTTCTTTATTCTGCTTTGGTTGCGTGCGGCGAAGTCCTTCCACCCATGGTAACTAACGTCAGATTCTGGCTTGCCCATCTGCATGAAATGGCAGTAGGCTGCGCCTAAAGCATCGGTGGCATCCATAAATCTCGGCATCTCTTCTTCTTTAAGGTGGAGTAGTCGTTGCAGCATTCCCGCAACTTGCTCCTTCGATGCTTGCCCTTGCCCCGTAATAGCCATTTTTATCTTTAGCGGAGCATATTCATGTATTGGGATGCTATGGTGTATGGCTGCTGCTATTGCTACGCCCTGCGCACGACCAAGCTTTAGCATAGATTGTACGTTTTTGCCAAAAAAGGGAGCTTCGATAGCCATTTCGTCGGGCAGAAACTCGTCGATAATTCCTGTAACACGTTCAAAAATCTTGCCCAGTCTTAAATAAGTGTCGCCGACTTTTCGCATATCAATGACGCCCATCGCCACCATTTCCGCCTTGTTGCCGACAACGCGTATTATTCCATATCCCATTACATTCGTGCCAGGGTCTATGCCAAGAATTATCTTTTCCGCCTTATTCATCTTGTGAAGTTGACTGTTTTATCTTTCAAGGAAGGGGTTGGTCTGCAGTTCTATTCCTATTGTCGTTTCACTGCCGTGTCCTGGTTTCACCATAGTTTCGTCAGGTAGTTGAGCCAGGGTTCTCAGACTTTGAATAATCTGCATCATGTTTCCGCCTTGCAGGTCGGTTCTGCCTATTGACTGTTGAAACAGGGTGTCGCCTGTAAAAACTACATTCTCCTCTTTGCAATAGAAGCAAACCGAACCGCGAGAGTGTCCTGGAGTTGGCATGACTTTCAGTTTGTGGCTGCCAAAGTATACCGTTCCGTTTTCTTCGAGAATTGTTCCTGCTTTTGGCAGCTCAAAATTAAGCTGCATGCCATAGAACGAGGCTGCCTGCTCATTATATTGGTTCAGCATCTCGGCATCGTCGGCAGCAATCTCTGGTCTTAGTCCGAATTGCTCAAAAATGGTATTGTTACCGAAGTTATGGTCAAGATGTCCGTGAGTTGCCAGCAAGTGGACAGGTTTTAGGTCTTTGTGGGCTATATAATTACATATTTCGTCTCGCTCGTTTTGATAGAATGCTCCGCAGTCGATTATGACACACTCTTTTGTCTCATCGCTGACAACATAGCAGTTCTCTTCGAGCATATTGCATATAAACCTCTTAATCTCTATCATTTCTATGCTTTTTATTATTGTTGTTGATTATTGATTGAAGCATCTCGCATTTTTTTTAATGCCGACACAGCAAGTAATAATGACCATATCTGTTTTGTGGCAGAGGCAAACATCTCTCTTACAATGGCAGGTAGAGTATATTTTTCTCAGCAAACCACTCTTCGTCAATCATCGTTGCTATTGGTGTAACTTCAATTATTTTCCTGAAAGGCTTTATTTCTTCGTTTATGTTTCCACCTTTCAGGCATATTATGCCGTTTGGCAGTGCATTTATTTGCTTGTGTGATATGTTTTTCTTCACAATCTTCACTAAGTCGGGCAGGGGCATGACGGCTCTGCTGACAACATAGTCGTATCTGCCTTTCTCGTCCTCGCCTCTCAGGTGGACAGCCTCAACGTTTTTCAGACCTATGGCATTGGCTATCTCCGTTGCTACCTTTATTTTCTTGCCTGTGCCGTCAATCAGTCGGAATCTGCACTCTGGGAATAATATAGCCAGGGGAATGCCTGGAAAACCGCCGCCAGTCCCGAAGTCGAGAATGCTTGTGTCTGGCTTGAATCTTGTGTAAAGTCCAATCGACAGCGAGTGCAGCACATGGTGAAGATAAAGATTGTCAATATCCTTTCGGGAAATAACATTTATTTTCTCGTTCCACTCATGATATAAACCGTCGAGACGCTCCAGCTGGGCAGTCTGCACGTCAGTCAGATCATGGAAATATTTTCTTATCAGTTCCATTTCTTCATTATTTTTTTCAGGTCGGAGTAGCCAATCCTAACAACAATCTCACCCTTGTCGCGGTCGGCTATCTCACCTTTTATATATATAAACTCAATGCCGTCGTCGTTAATGACGAAGTTATGAGAAGCATAGACGCTCCCGTTTGCAAAATACCCCTTGGCCTCCAACTCGTCTTCATCGTAAGAACCAGTCATGTCGCAAAGCTCTTCTGCAATCAGCTCCTTTAGCTTGCGTTCAGCCCCAGGCACGAAGACGTCTTGCAGAGTCATTATGTGACCTGTTGAGGCAAGAATGTTTTTTGCAATAGTATATCTGGTTTCAGCCGACCCCATTTTGTTGTCAATGTCGGCGTAGTAGCATATTATGCCATTCCTGCCCATTTCCACCCTCGTGTGCAGAATATAGGCAAGATCGGCCTGCTCCGTCGTTTTGTCGTCGCGATATATTGCCGCATAGAAGCTGCGGTAGTCCTCAATATATCTGTTGATGAACGAGTCTGCCGCCTGCTTCGTAGACAGCTTCATGCCCGAGAGCGAGAGATAGTCTGGCGACAGGATGCCGCAGCGCATCAGCGAGTCGTTTATCTTCTCCGCATTGTTGCCGACAGCATAACACAGGTGAAGGCTTATCCTGCACGACGGGCTGCTGGGGTCGTCGGTGAGGTGTGCAACAGTGTCAATCACCAGACTGTCGAAACCAACTCCCTCAATAGCAATGTCGCTGCCGTCTGACTTGCAATTAGTCATTGAAAACAATGTAATCGTAATTATGAAAACAGATATAATCGTTTTTTTCATTTCTTCTTCTTATGTTTTTTTTATAATATTCGTTTTTTTTGAAACAGCCAGATAATTTCTGCCCAGCTTGCTTGAATTGTGCCGAGTGCAGCATTTGATTATGCAAAATTACACTTTTTTCCTGAAAACACGAAAGAGCCAATGATAATCTTAGTCTTTATTTGCAATTCTCCTGCCAAGACAAGTTCGCCCTGCCGTCGGCTTTTTTGTTCCCGTTCCCGTTCACGTTAAAGTTCTTACAATCTGAAAGCTGTTTTTCGTTATATGTCTTTGCTGAGCGAAAAACCTGCAATTTTCGGAGGCGAGTTGGGTAAAAAATTGATTAACTAAACCCGCCCATAACTTAAAATTTTACGACTGAGAAAAATAAAGTTGCAAAATATGCGAGTATTTGGCGGTTTCTCGCTGTTTTTAGTAAATCGTTCAATATCAAGACATTATACGTTTCGTCTCAGAACTCATAAGTGTTAAAAAAGTCAAAGGGCATCTTTCGCAGTGTGAAAGGGCACGTTTGACACTGCAATATGCCACATATCGCAGTGCGATATGCCACGTTTCGCATCGCGAAAGGACACCTTTCACTTTTTCATTCCTTATGTTCGTTTACATAGTTTAAGCCGATTGATTAACAATTAAACACATTTTTGCATTCAGCCTCGTGCCAAACGGAAAATCTTTCTCTAGAATTA
>JAGAGD010000045.1 GCA_017627765.1 Prevotella sp.
AATATGCCACATATCGCACTGCGATATGCCACGTTTCGCATCGCGAAAGGACACCTTTCACTTTTTCATTCCTTATGTTCGTTTACATAGTTTAAGCCGATTGATTAACAATTAAACGCTTTTTAGCATTTCACCTCATGCCAATCGGAAAATCCTTCTCTAGAATGAAAATTCCGTTTGTCAAGATTTTTTACTTTTTTCGTCAAAAAAACGGGCTGATTTTGGAAGTTACAGTTTGTAAGCAGTAATTGCTCTCCTAAGTTTAGGGGAGCTGTCACGAAGTGACTGATGAGTGTGTTTACACGATGCAACGGCATCGTGGATGATGAAGGATGAAAGATTAATGATTAAGGAATAAACTCGTCAACAAAACAACTATGAACTATGCACTATATTAAGCTTATCATTAATCTTTATTCTTTAATCATTAATCCTGCATAACTATGCATTATGCACTATGCACTATGAACTATCAAAGACTATGAACTAACAAAACGACTCCTTATTATATATACGCGCGCGAGGAACAAGAGGCCTTGATGCAACTGAAAACAAATTCGCCTGACCACACAAGTGCAGTCAGGCGCATATATTCTTTTGCTGATTTCAACTCAAATCCTTCGAAACTAAGTTTGCGAAAGTTGAGTCAGTTAGTCTGAGCTCTTATTTCCTGTAGTTCTCAAGACCCTTGTTAAGGAACTCTAAGAATCCAGGAATATCCTCCTTATAGACGAATGAGCCACTCAGAGGATTACCCTCGTTGTCAACTGTTACATAGAACGGCTGTGCGTTTGTGCCGAACTTATAACGCTGCAAGTAGCTCCACAGGTCGCCGATGGTACGGAGGGTGCGTTTCTTGCCATCGCTTTCAGTAACCTCGCGCTCCTCTTTCAACGGAGTCTTGTCGTCAACAAACAGAGAGATAAGCACATAGTCCTTTGTCAGTTTGTCGGCAACAGTCGGGTCGGTCCATACGGCAGCCTCCATCTTACGGCAGTTGACACAACCGAAACCAGTGAAGTCGATCATAACAGGTTTGCCCTGTGCAGCAGCCGCAGCCATACCTTCTTCGTAGTTGGTATAGTGAGCCTCAACAACTTTAGTATTCAGATTGAAGTCCTGAGTGTTGATAGGTGGCGAGAATGCGCTGACAGCCTTACATGGAGCACCCCACAGTCCAGGAATCATGTAAACGGTGAATGCGAATGAAGCAAGACCAAGCATGATGCAGACAACAGGCATCGGACGGTTGATTTCTCCGCCTGTCTCGTCGCTTCTGAACTTAAGCCAGCCTACAAGGTAAGCACCAAGCATTCCGAATATTGCAATCCAGAGGCTGAGGAACACTTCACGGTCCATCAGATGCCATCCGTTGGTAAGGTCGGCAACAGAGAAGAACTTGCAAGCGAAAGCCAGCTCTATGAATCCGAGCACAACCTTCAGCGTGTTCATCCATCCGCCAGACTTAGGCGACTTCTTCAACCATGTTGGGAACAAGGCGAAAAGCGTGAACGGAAGTGCTAAAGCTATGGCAAAGCCTAACATTCCGATGGCAGGTCCCCAGAAGTTGCCCGACGTTGCAAAGTCTACGAGCAGGAATCCGATGATAGGTCCTGTACAAGAGAATGAAACGAGTGTGAGGGTGAATGCCATGAGGAATATTGACAGCAGTCCGCTCGTGCTCGAAGCCTTGCTGTCTACCTTGTTGGTCCATGACGATGGAAGTGTCAGCTCGAACCATCCGAAGAATGAGAGGGCAAACACAACAAGCAGCAGGCAGAAGAAGATGTTGAACCATGCGTTTGTTGACAAAGCGTTAAGCGCACTTGCTCCAAAGATGGCAGTAACAGCCAGACCGAGAACAAGATAGATTACCACTATTGATATACCATAGGTGATAGCATCTTTTATTCCCTTTTTCTTGTCGTCCTTAGCACGCTTGAGGAAGAAGCTTACGGTCATTGGAATGATAGGCCACACACAAGGAGTGAAAAGGGCAATAAGTCCGCCTAACAATCCGAGAAGGAAGATGTAGAACAGTGAGCGGTCTGTAGTGGAACCGTCCATCTTGTATTTTTCGAGTTCCTTTATGACAGGACGCCACAAGTCGCTTTGCTCTGCGATAACGGCTGAGTCGGCAACAGCAACTGCGGCTGAGTCGGCAGCAGAAGCTCCAACGCTGTCGGCAACAGCCTCTTCAGGCTTTGCCTCAGGCGCGTCGGCAGGTCCTTTACCGCTATAACTGAAGTCAACGGAAGTTGGAGGCATACACATTTCGTCGTTGCAGGCTCCATATTCCAGATATCCTTTCAGTTTATACTCCTTTCCTGTAATCTTAAATCGCTGAACGAACTGGCCAGAGTTTTCAAAGTAAGTCAGGTTCATCTCAAACATGTCTTCATACTTTGTAACTGTCTTGCCCTTTGCCTGCAACTTGCCTATAGGCTCAACGCCCTGAGTAACCTTCTTGTCGAGGTTGAGAGTTGCACGGGTAGGTCCTCCGTCTGGGATGTTCGTAGAGTAGAGGTGCCATCCTTTGTCGATCTTTGCAGTAAAGATAAGGTCGACCTCTTCTGGCGACACTTGCTTCTGTTGCACAGTGAAGTGAACAGGGTCTTGTGCCCATGTTGCTACGGAAAGCACCAGCATGAGCATCAAGAGACTAATGTTTTTTAGTGGTTTCATCATTGTTTCGCTTGTGTTGATAGTTTGTTGTTTATGTTGATTTTATTTGTTAAGTTTCGTGTCGTTATGGTTTCAGAAGCGGCATTCGCCTTTATGTGTCATGATGTCGAGCACATATCGGTCGGTCTCGTCCATACCCTTCTTGCCTATAGTAGTCAGATTGTGTATGCAGATGTCCACATCGTCGTCGATGATGCCTTCAACAGAAGTGACGTGCTTGTTCTGCATTGCCAGCATAGCGCTCATAACGGCAGTGCTTACTCCTGTGGTCAGCTTCAAGGCACAGCTTGGTTTAGCACCGTCGCAGAGCATACCGGTAAGGTTAGCAATCATGTTCTTAACCGAGTAGCACACCTGTTCATAACTGCCACCCATAAGATATGTGATGCCGACACTGCTGCCCGTACTTGCCACTACGCATCCGCAGAGAGCCGAGAGCGAGCCGAGATGCTGCTTGATGTAGATAGCCGTAAGGTTGCTCAGGATGAGTCCGCGAATGAGTTCTTCCTCAGTGTTGTGGTTTTCCTTTGCAAAGACAACGACAGGCATTGTAGTGCAGATGCCCTGATTGCCGCTGCCGCTATTGCTCATGACAGGCACCATGGCACCCGACATTCGCGCATCGCAGGCACAACTGGTAACAGAGAGTATCTTAGAGAATATGCTGTCGCCCATGATTCCTTTTCCAAGAGGCGAGCACATAGTCTTGCCGAGAGCATGGCCGTAGTTCTCGCGCAGTCCGTCTTCGGCTGCTGCCTCGTTGAGCCGCTTAGCCTCAAGAATGAAACGAAGTTCTTCGATGTCGGTCTGGGTGGCAAAGTCGAACACCTTGCGCAGTGTCAGTTCTACATCTTTCTCTTCAACCACTTCTTCGCAAGCAGCAGACTTGTCGAGCAGCACTTCGTTGTCGCGGCGCAGATATACAAAGTTGGTGTGCTTGGTCTTGATGATAGCCTCTGCCTCATGTCCGTCTGCCTCGCATACTACACGGATGAAGAGTTTGTCTTGGTCTTCCTCTTCAAGCTTAATGCAGATTCTGTCTTCCGCAATAAATTTCTTTCCGCGCTCAACGGCGTCACGGTTTGAGTCCTGAAGAACCTCAAGCTGGAGTTCGGGTCTGCCCACAAGAGCACCGAGCGCAACGGCAATAGGCAAGCCAATCATGCCTGTGCCAGGAATACCTACGCCCATAGCGTTCTTCAAGATGTTAGCACTAAGTTTCAGATTAATACGCTCAGGCAGGACACCTAAGACTTCACGAGCCTTTGCTACACAAAGAGCAACGGCAATAGGTTCGGTACAGCCAATCGCCGGAACAACTTGCCTGTTGATTAGCTGTATTATAGCTTTTTTCTCTTCTGCTGAAAGCATTTTAATAATACCTTTATATTTATTGTTTGCAAAATTATAAATAAAACGTCAAATAATCACTTATAAATCTTAAAAAAATCACTTTTTAATGCAAAAAAATTGTGTGATTTGAAAAATGTTCCTACCTTTGCCAACGAATAATTACAACAACTAAGACAATTGGAATACTGGATTCCGACACTATAGGCAATGTCGGAATTCTTTCTTTTTTTGTCTATCAGAGAGAAATAAAGAATAAATTACAAACTTTTTAATAATAAAGAACTATGGCATATATGTCACAAGAAGGCTATGACAACCTCATAGCTGAGCTGCAACGATTAGAAGGCGTTGAACGACCAAAGGCTTCGGCTGCTATTGCCGAGGCTCGCGACAAGGGCGATCTGAGCGAAAATTCAGAGTATGAAGCAGCAAAGGAGGCTCAAGCTCATCTCGAAGATAGAATCAACCGCTTGAAACTCACAATTGCTGAAGCTAAGATTGTAGACACATCGCGTCTGAGCACCGATTCTGTTCAGATTCTTTCTACTGTAGAAATGACTAACCTCAAGACCAATGCTAAGATGACTTACACTATCGTTAGCGAGAGCGAGGCTAACCTGCGCGAAGGAAAGATTTCTATTAAGACTCCTATCGCTCAGGGACTTCTCAACAAGAAGGAAGGCGACGAGGTGGAGATTCAGATTCCAAACGGAACCATCAAACTGCGCATCGACAAGATTACTGTGGGCTAATGCCGATGTGCTGCTAAAAGAGTATTGGTATTAAAACTAACATTGTGTAACCACAATCATAAAGGAGAACAAACTATGAGTATCTTTTCAAAGATTGCTGCGGGTGAAATTCCCAGCTACAAGTGCGCCGAAAGCGACAAATTCTATGCTTTCTTAGACATCAACCCTCTGGCTAAGGGTCACACTCTCGTCATTCCACGCCGCGAGATTGACTACATCTTCGACATGAGCGACGAGGAGATTGCAGAGTTTCAGGTGTTTGCTAAGCATGTTGCCTGCGCCATTAAGCGTGCCATGCCTTGCGTAAAGGTTGGTCAGGCAGTAATCGGTTTGGAGGTTCGCCATGCCCATATCCACCTCGTTCCTATGCAGACAGAGAAGGACATGCACTTCGGCGGACAGAAACTGAAACTGCAAGACGATGAGCTTCGCAGCATTGCTGACAGCATCTATAAGGAGTTTCAGGCTCTCTATCCAGCAAAATAACAAGCAGAAAGCAAGCCACCTGCTGGCATAAAACATAAAAAGAATAGCATCTTCTTTGGTTTTGTTTCATTGAAACATCCGAGAGAAGATGCTATTCTTTTTTTCTTTTCATCTGTTCTTGTGCTATCAGACGAAGTCCTTGCCTTTTCTCATCTGCACCTCATTCACATATTTTCTTATCAATGCCGAAGAGTCTTCTTTCTTGCAGATGAGCAGCACGTTGTCTTTTTCTACGACTATGAATCCTTCAAGCCCGTTGATGACACCGAGTCGGTCTTTAGGCAACTTGATTATGTTGTCGCGACTGTCTTCGATAATAACCTCCGAGTCGAGTATTACGTTGTCGTCTTTGGTCTTGCTCATAGCCTCATATATAGAGTGCCATGTGCCCAAGTCTGCCCATCCGAAGTCACAACGCATCACATAGACCTGCTCGCAACGCTCAAGTATTCCGTAGTCAATAGACAAGTTAGGATATGAGGGGAAGTTCTCATCAACAAATTTCTGTTCATCTGCTATTGTGAAGTCAGGATTATCGCGGAGAAGTTTCCTTATCACTTCTGGCAATATTCTGTCGAAACACGTTTGCAGATAGCGCGAGTTGCTCATAAACAAGCCAGTATTCCAATAAAACTCGCCGCTCTCCATGAATATCTTTGCAAACTCACGCTCTGGCTTTTCGGTGAAAGTCTTAACGCTGTATAAGTCCTTAATGTCGGTTGGTTCGCCTATCTGAATATATCCATAGCCTGGTTCTGGGCGCGTAGGCTTTACACCAAGTGTCAGCAGACAGTCTGTACGCGAGACAAACTCAAAGCCCTTCAGCACATCTTCCTTAAACTCTTCTTCGCGGAAAACCATCTGGTCAGACGGTGCAACGATGATATTTGCGTTAGGGTTACGACGGAAAATCCTGTTGTTAACCCATGCCACACTCGGCGCTGTGTTTCTATTCACAGGCTCTGCAAGCAGGTTTTCCTCAGAGAGTTCGGGCAACTGCTCCTTTACTATATCTGAAAACTTCTGATTAGTGCTGACATAGATATGGTCAATAGGCATAATCTTAGCCATTCTGTCAAAAGTAAGTTGGAGCTGGGTGCGCCCCATTCCGAAGAAGTCTATAAACTGCTTAGGAAATTCATTGCGGCTGCACGGCCACAGCCTGCGTCCTTTCCCTCCAGCAAGAATTACGCAGTAATTGTTTTGTCCATATTTTGTCATAGTCGATTAGATTTTTATTTGGTTGAAGACTTTTATTTCTTTCTCATTCTTATAAATGGATTATCCCTATATATTATAAACGTATAAATTAGCGATTTAGTACGTCTAAGATGAAGATTTTCCTTATTTAACTTTCATTAAGACCGAAAAACTTCATGCCATACCGTCCTTATTTTTCAAAAACAATTAAGCAGAAGCGTTTTAATAGGTTATTTATTCATGTTTCGAGTAAAATCATTATCTTTGCAAACAAAATGATAATCAACACAAAGAAGAATAATGAAACGAATAATTCTTAGCACAATCGCAGTGCTATGCCTTGCAGCTTCGGCTGTGGCTCAGAATGGGAGCCACTTCATTTCTGATGCCAACTACAGGCAGAAGGTTGACAAAGACTTCAACGAGAAGATGTCTTTATTGGGCAAACAGTTCTATGACACTAAAGGACTAAACGTTACTCCGCTCGAAGATGAAGCCATGCGCTTTCTCTATGCATATATGGCGATGGCTGATGTTACCGACTATCCTACTGAGTTCTACCTGAAGAATGTACGTTCTTCGTTTGAAACCAGGCGGCTGATGGCGTGGGGCAACAAGGTTCCAGAACTGCTTTTCCGCCACTTTGTGCTGCCTGTTCGTGTAAACAACGAGAATCTTGACGACTCCCGTTGGATTTTCTTCGACGAACTGAAGGAAAGAGTGAGAGGACTAAGCATGAAAGATGCAATACTGGAAGTAAACCACTGGTGTCATGAGAAAGTTACCTATCAGCCTTCTGATGCTCGCACTTCTTCGCCTCTTGCTTCTATTCGTTCAGCCTACGGACGATGTGGCGAGGAGTCTACCTTCACAGTTGCAGCCCTGCGATCTGTCGGCATACCAGCCCGCCAGGTGTATACTCCACGATGGGCCCACACAGACGACAACCATGCATGGGTTGAAGCATGGGCTGACGGCGAATGGTACTTCTTAGGAGCATGCGAACCTGAGGCTGTCCTCAATCTCGGCTGGTTTAACGCTCCAGCCTCTCGCGCCATGCTTATGCACACCCGTGCTTTCGGCGACTACAATGGTCCAGAGGAAGTTGTGCTGAGAACTAACAACTTTACCGAGATTAACCTTATTGACAACTATGCAAAAACAGCACGCGTAGACTTCAATATTGTTGACCGAAACGGAAATCCTGTTGAGGGTGCCAAGGTGGAATTTAAGATTTACAACTATGCAGAATTCTACACAGCGGTTACAAAATATACCGATGCCAACGGCAAGACTTTCCTCACTTCGGGCTTAGGCGACTTGCTGGTATGGGCATCGAAAGACGGAAATTATGGTTTTTCAAAGGCTTCTTTCGGCAAAGACACTAACATAACTATTGCGCTCAACCGCAACACTCGCGACGACCTGAAAGAGAAAGTCTTTCCTATAGACTCGCTCAACATTGTTCCTCCACCAGAGAATGTCCGCCTTCCAGAGGTTAGCCCAGAGATGGCTGCACTCAACAAGAAGCGCTTCGACTACGAGGACTCTATCCGCAATGCCTACGTCGCAACATTCTTAGACAGTGCAAGGGCTGTAAAAATGAGTCCGCAAGGATGGAAATATCTTGTTAAAGCACGCGGAAACTATAGAGTTATAGCCGATTTCATTGCCCGTCATGCCGACAACTACAGCCGCGTCGACCAACTTCTTGGTTCGCTAAGCGACAAGGACTTGCGCGATATGCAGATGGATATACTCGAAGACAACTTCACTGCACGCAGCAGCCAGGTATGCCCTCGCGTTGAAGACGAAATGATTATACTGCCTTACAAACACTTCCTGCAAGACGTTTTCAGCGATAAGCAGGCAGAAAAGTTCCGCAAAGACCCTTCACTGCTCGTCAAATGGGTTAAGAAGAACATACGCCTCAACCCCGACAGCCGTGCAATGCGCATAGCACAGACTCCTGTTGGCGTATGGCGTTCACGCATCACCGACAACCGCTCACGCGACATATTCTTTGTTTCGCTGGCTCGTTCTTTAGACATTGAGGCTCGCAAGGATGTTGTTACAGGCAAGGTGCAGTATCGGAAAGACGGCAACTGGATTGACGTTGACTTCGATGCAGCCCGTCAGACAGCAGCCCCGTCGGGAAGACTGGTACTGCGCTTCACTCCTAATGCACTTGTTGACGACCCGAAATACTATAGCCATTTCACCATCTCACGCTTAGTTGACGGCTCTATCCAACTGCTCAACTTCGATGAAGGACAGGTTGACATGGGCGGCGGCACTTCATGGAGCAATACTTTCAAGAATGGCGCACAACTTGATGAAGGAACCTACATGCTGGTATCGGGCATGAGAATGGCAAACGGCTCTGTGCTTACAACAAATCAGACATTCAACATAAGAGAGGGTGAGACTACGACACTCGACCTGCTGCTGCGACAGAGCAGCGAGGAAGTTTCGGTAATTGGTTCGTTTGACTCTGAATCGAAATTCCAGTTGGTTGATGCTTCTACATTTGAGAAGTCAGGCGACTTGCCTGTAAGCATACTCTCGCAGACGGGTCGCGGCTATTTCGTTGTGGGAGTGATTGGCGTAGGACAAGAACCTACCAACCATGCTCTGCGCGATATAGCCAAGATGCGCAGCCAGTTAGAAGAATGGGGCAGACCGTTTGTTTTGCTATTCGAGAGCGAAGACGATGCCCGCAAGTTCCATGTCGACGGACTTGACAGCAATCTTCCTTCCAAAACAATATTCGGAATAGACACCGACGGAGCAATAAAGCAACAGATTGCTGCACAAATGAAGTTGCAGAACGCCAACCAGTTGCCTATTTTCGTCATTGCCGACACGTTCAACCGAGTAGTGTTCTGCTCTCAAGGCTACACAATAGGGCTTGGCGAACAGATACTTGGAACGGCTAAGAAGTTGTAGAAACAAAGGCAATATTGCTTGACATAATTATAAAGAGCAAGGGCTAATCTGTGGAGAGATTAACCCTTGCTTTATTTTTTTACCTAAATAAAACAGCCATAAGCCATGCCCTATTCATACCTAATTGCCTCAATAGGGTCGAGGTTGGCAGCCTTCTTGGCAGGATACCATCCGAAGAAAATACCTGTAAGCGTGCAGACAGCAAAACTAAGTATGATGCTCCACGGCTGAATGAACGTAGGCCAGTTGGCTAAGTATTTTATAGCACTCGTTATACCAACGCCAAACAACACACCTATTATTCCGCCAGTAACGCTAAGCAGTATAGCCTCTATCAGGAACTGGCTCAATATGTCGATGCCTCTTGCTCCCACGCTCATGCGCAATCCTATCTCGCGAGTTCGCTCAGTGACACTCACATACATGATGTTCATAATGCCAATGCCACCCACTATCAGCGATATGCCAGCCACACAGCCAAGCAAGATGGTAAGCATGTCGGTTGTTGAGTTCATCATCGACGAGAGTTCCTCCTGTGAACGAATGTTGAAATCATCCTCATCTCCCTCAAAATCGTCGGTTGCTTCCTTCAGTTTATGGTTTCGGCGCAATATCGTTGAAATCTCCTCCGTTGCCTTTTCCGTCACCCCTTCGGTTATCGCAGAGCAGACAATGCCTCCAAGATAGGTTTGTGCGAGGATGCGCTTCATAACGGTAGTGTAAGGAGCCAGCACCAAGTCGTCTTGGTCCATACCCATAGTGTTGTAGCCTTTCTTCTTCAATATGCCAACGATGCGGAACGGAATGCTGTTGAATCGGACTACTTTGCCAAGCGGGTCGGTGCCATCAGGAAACAGGTTGTCAACAACAGTCTGACCGAGAATGCAGACTTTAGCACTCGTCTTTATGTCGGCATCGGTAAACATCTCACCCTCAACCACGCTGAGTTGGCGGATGTCGAGATAGTCCTGACTGACACCATAGATTGCAGAAGGCGTATTGTTGTTGCCATAAATCCACTGTCCGCTGCTCGTCACCGTCGGGCTCACTCCTTTTATGTAGTTACACTCATTGCGTATAGCCTCGTAGTCTTCCATCTTCAGCGTTTCCATAGCCGATGCATCCTGACGTACGCCACCGCGCATGTCGGCACCAGGGCTAATCATAATCATGTTTGAGCCCATCTCCGAAATGCTCGACTGTATGCTCTTCTTTGTTCCCTGACCAACAGCCAGCATCGTAATTACCGATGCTATACCGATAATGATGCCGAGAGCAGTAAGGAATGAGCGCATCTTGTTTGCCGCAATGGCTCTTATTGCTATCTTGAAAAGGTTGGAATAATTCATTATTAGTTTGTGAGTTTATAAGTTAATACGAACTAAAGGCAATAATTTTCAACTGTCAACCGAAGGCACTTTTCGAGAACGTTAGTTCAAGCGATGAAATAATTGTCAATTCCCTATTTCCTAATCCTCCTCATTCTTAGGCAGTTGCGCAAGTCCTTCAGCTGCAGAGAGCGGATTGGTATTTATCTCGTCGCTGATGACACGCCCGTCGCGGAGCATGATGTTGCGCGAAGAATAGTGAGCAATATCGGGATTGTGGGTAACAAATATAATAGTCCTGCCTTCGGCATGGAGTTTCTGAAACAAGACAAGAATCTCAAACGAGGTGCGAGTGTCGAGGTTACCCGTTGCCTCATCGGCTAAGATAACGGCAGGATTGTTGACCAGCGCACGGGCTATAGCCACACGCTGCATCTGTCCTCCCGACATCTGGTTAGACTTGTGGTAGAGCCTTTCGCCAAGACCTACATCCTGCAATGCCTTTATGGCACGCTCCCTGCGTTCACGCGCACCTATCGCTATGTTATACATCAACGGCAGTTCCACATTCTCCACGCTCGTCGTCTTTGGCAGAAGGTTATAACTCTGGAAGATAAAGCCGATTTTCCTATTCCGCAAAACGGCACGCTGCGACCGCGACATGGTGCGCACAGACACTCCGTCGAGATAGTATTCGCCGCTCGTAGGCGTGTCGAGACACCCCAACTGGTTCAGCAAGGTCGACTTTCCCGAACCCGACTTACCCATGATTGTAACAAACTCGCCTTCGTAGATTTTGAAAGAGACGCCACGCAGGGCATGCACGGTCTCATCGCCTACAATGAAGTCGCGCTTCACGTTGTCGAGCTCTATCACAACTTTTTCTTTTCTTTCCATCCTGATTGCTTCTTAGTTTTCTGTAGGATTATAAAGCGATTACTGGTGCAGCCGCCTACTTCTTCTTGTTTCTGTTAGGCGGTCCTGGTGCAAACGGGCTGCGAGCCTTCTCTTCTTCAGCCTCGTCATCTTCTTCGTCGCTGGTCTTAAAACCTACGACAACCTGCTTGCCTTCGTCTATTCCACTGACAATCTGCGTGTGGGTTCCGTCGCTCATGCCAATGTTGACACTGTGAGCCACAATGTTGTTTCCTTCAACAGTCCACACCTTGTTCTTGCCTTTTGTGTCTTGTATCTTGCGCTTGCCAACGGTTTCCTGCGTAGGAGTGAAACGAAGAGCCTTTGAAGGAACGCTCACTACGCCTTGTCGCTCCTGTGTGTAGATTGTTATGTTGGCTGTCAGTCCTGGCTTCAGTTTCAGGTCGGCATTTGGAGCACTGATAATCACCTCGTAGGTAACCACATTGTTTGTTGTTGTGGCTTCCTGACGCACCTGCTTTACAGCACCTGTAAACGTGTCTTCGGGATAGGCATCGACTGTGAAGGTTACTCGCTCGCCTGGCTTAACACCGCCTATGTCAGCCTCGTCAACATTGGCAACCACCTGCATGTTGGTCAGGTCTTGTGCAATCTTGAAGAGTTCTGGCGTGCTGAAACTTGCCGCTACGGTCTGTCCTTCCTCAACCGACTTTGAGAGCACCACTCCGTCGATGGGCGAAGTGATGGTGGCATATCCTAAGTTGGTTTGCGCACGATGCACGTTTTCTTGTGCCTGTAAGACCTGCTGCCTTGCCTGTTCATAAGAGAGGCGGGCACTCTCAAAATTGTCGGCACTGATAAGTCCCTTGTTGTAGAGTGTGTGGTAGCGCTGATAGTTGTCGCGCTGATAGTTTAATGTGCTCTGCGCACTGTTGAGGTTGGCTTTAGCCGTATTGAGTTCGCTTATGAGGTTGGTCTTGTCGAGTTCTGCAATAACCTGCCCTTTCTTCACAACGCTGTTGTAGTCAACATAGAGCTTGCTGACAATGCCCGACACCTGCGTACCTACAGTAACTGAGGTTACAGGCTCAATCGTGCCTGTTGCTGTGATGCTATTCTGAATGTTTGCCTTCTCTACTTTGGCAAATTCAAACGATACTTCTTTTTCTTTCTTCTTTCCTGTCAGCAGAAAAACCACGAGTGCCACTGCTGCTATTGCTGCTATGCTAATAATTATTTTTCGGTTCTTTTTCATCATTATTATAGTTATTGCTGTTTTATTCTTTTCTTATACCTTAATATATATGCCGAAGCTTAGAATGTTTCTTTTACTAAACTTCTGCTAACACATGGCTTGCTATCTTGTCAGCGTTCCGTCTTCGTAGAATCGGAGCAGGTCGAGATAGAGTATTGTCATGTATTTGCTCTGAATTTCATTCTGCTTGGCTGCAAGCAGGTTGTCTTTGCCAGTCATCAGTTCTACTATGTTTTTCAGACCTAAGCGGAACTGCTCGCTCAAGAGTTCGTAGCTTGCCTCCTGACTCTGGCTTGCCACTTGCGCTGCGCGGAACTTGTTCTGGTTTATTGAAGCCTGAATCCAGTAGTTTTCAATGTTGCTATACAACTGGGTGCGCTCGTTTTCGAGGTCAAGCATATAGCTGTCGCGCTGAATCATGGCCTTGTTTATTGATGTTCGGGCAGCACGGTTGTCGCTTATCGGAATGCTTAGCGTAAAGCCTGCACCCACGTTGAAGTTGTTTTTCATCTGCCTGCCCCAAGCATTGTCGCTCATGGTTGTAGTGTTTGTTATGGCACTTGCCGTGAACGAGAGAGTTGGCAGCCGCTGCGCTTTGGCTATGTCGATAGAGAGATTGCTCATGTCGATGCCCATCTGCGCGTTTTTTATCTCTGGCCGCTGGCTGAGGGCCATGCTGTAGACCGACTGAAGTTGCGGAAGTGGAGCAAGCGCCATGTCGTCGGTGGTGTCGGGAATGGCTATGTCGAAATCGTCGTCGTCAACAATCTGAAGCAGTTGTTTCAGTTGTCGCTTATAGTTTCTGAGGTTGCTCTGAGCCTCAACAAGATTATATTCGTCTTGCGCCCGCTGTGAAACGAGTTGCTGAAGGTCGGCACGGCTCATGCTTCCTACTTCAACAAACTGCTCGCCTCGTTCTTCATTCTTCTTCGATGTTTCAAGACTTGCCTCGTGAACGGTTATTGCCTCAAAAGAATAGAGAATCTGAACATAGAGTTGCACTATCTGCTCCTGTATGCTGTTGGCTGTGGTTGCCGAGTCTAGTTCTGCTTTTTTTATAGCCATATCGTTCAGTTTTATCTGGTTGCGGTTGCGGTTTCCGTCCCACACGGTCCAGTTGCCGCTCACTCCATAGGAACCATTATAGTAGACTTTGTCAACACCCGACTGAACATAGCCGTTGCTGACAATTCCCGTACCCGTTTCGGGGAAGGGCCTATAGGTGGCATTGTGGGTTGTAGAAGCACTGAGCGAAGGCAGCAGAGCCGCTTTGCTTTGCAGATAGTCTTCGTTGGCAGAGAGCCGGTTTAGGCTGGTCTTCCGCAGCGTTATGTTGTTCTTCAGCGCATAGTCGATACACTCTTGTAGAGTCCACTTTCGTGCTGAAACCGCAAAGACGGAACAAAACATCAGTACTGCCAGTCCTATTCTCTTGATTTGTAACGTCATAAAAATATTTTTATTATAAAAAATGAATGTTACGGAAAACAATTCTTTTCCGAAAAACTATGCAAAAATAAAGAAAAAAACACTATTTTCTGCCATTTTGGAAATACTAAGCCAATTAATTAACACTATTTGTTGTTATTTAGTGTAAGTATAACACGGCTTAACAAGCCAGTTGTTTTAAGGATTAATATCATGAGTTATGCTGGATTAATGATTAAGGAATGTGAGTTATGAGTTGTGAGTTATCGTTCCAGTTAAGGTTAACATTAAAGTTATCGTTGAACAAATCTGTGTGCGATTAAATTCTCAAATCAAAGAAATTGCTCCCCTAAGTTAGGGGAGCTGTCACGAAGTGACTGAGGAGTATGTCTACACCATGCAATGGCATCGTGGATGATTAAAGATGAAGGAATAGTGATTAAAGTTAAGGTTAACGTTCCCGTTCCCGTTCCCGTTATCGTTCCCGTTGGATTAGTTCCCATTAAAGTTCTTTCAATCTGAAAGCAATATTTCTTTTGTTGCCCTTGCCGAGAGAAAAACCTGCATTTTTCGGAGCCGAGTTGGGTAAAAAATTGATTAACTAACCCCGCAAATAACTTAAAAATTTTGGACCGAGCAAAAAGAAGTTGCAAAATATGCGAGTATTTGGCAGCTTTTCGCTCTTTTTAGTAAAACATTAGAAATCAAGACATTATAGCTTTCGCCAAATAATTCATAAGTGTTAAAAAAGTCAAAGGGCATCTTTCGCAGTGTGAAAGGGCACCTTTGGCACTGCAATATGCCACATATCGCACTGCGATATGCCACGTTTCGCATCGCGAAAGGACACCTTTCACTTTTTC
>JAGAGD010000046.1 GCA_017627765.1 Prevotella sp.
GAACACTAGAGTAAAAAAAGAGTTAGTTTTTTTCATATTCAAATAGTTTTGTAATTTTCCTAATAACTAAATATACGGAATTATAATTTATATAAACTTCAAATTTACGCCATAAAATAAAACTTTGAAAGTTTTAGATATTGCAAAGATAAAAAAAATTCCGCATATACTTAAATTAATTAGTAAATCTTTGATGAATTGTCAAAATAAATATAACAATATTACACTTAATATTGACAAAATAACTCAACACTTTGATTAGGACTATAATGAATGCCGATAATGTGAAAACAAAGAGAGGTGCGCTTATAGCACACCTCTCCAATATTTTAATCTTTATTTATTCCCTAAATATTAATCTTCCGCCTGAACAGTTTCTTCTTGCTGAGCTTCATGTGCCTGCTTAGCAATAGAGTCATCAGGATCAAGGTCATAAAGTTTGTTAAGATAAACCTTAGCTGTATTAAAGTCATCCTTACTATTCCAATATGTATAACCAGCAAATCTATAAGCTTGCTTTAGGTAACCGAGCTCTAAATCATCGCGATCTGATTTATTTTCTATAATCTCAATAACCTTATTGCTAAATTCAATTGTCAGGTCGTCATATTCTGCATTATATGAGTTGTTAGCCTTACGAAGATATGCCCAAGCTGAGAGCTGAGGATACTTTTTAATTACATCATCATATACTTTCAGAGATTTCTTGAAGTTATTTTCCTTATCAATACCTTCTTCAACGTTTTTCATATAGATGTCAGCCAAAGACTTATAGTCAGATGGTTTAGCCTCATCGTTCAAGTTAAGGTATTTCTGCATAAGTTCAAGACTCTTATCCATCTCGTCCTTTCCTTTGTAAGAATCAGACATATAGCGATAAGCCTCAACCTTCTCCTCGTCCTCTTTCAATGCGGTTTCAAACTGTGCAATAGCTTCATCATACTGTCCATTGCCATTGAGTGCACGACCATAGTTAATATAGTCTGTTGCATTCTTCTTACCGTTATCGTTGAACACCATCATTGCATATTTCAACGCATCAGCATTTTCACCCAAGTCAATTGCATTAATTACTGCAAGACGAATAAGAGCTAAACTGTTAGGATGGATGCCTACACCCTGCTTTGCAACATCAAGTGAGAGTTTCTTGTTTCCAAGAATGTTTGCAGTAAATACATACTCAACAAACTTCTCTTCGTCTATGCTCTCCTTCTTAGCCATCTGGAAGAACTCAAGAGCCTTATCATAGTTTCTTGTAAGATAGTTAGAGTGACCTAGCTCAGCCTCTACAGGGAAGTTTGGCATAATCTTGCGCAATTCGTTAAGAACTCGCTCTGACTCTTGAGGATTAACTTTGCGGAATACATTTGCATAGCGCAGATAACCTTCTGCATTCTGTGGATCAGCAAAAATTGCACGATCATACCAGTTAGCAGCAGCACCTCCATCATCCTTCAAAGCCTCCACGTCGCCTTTGAGAATATAAGCATTACCATAGTTAGGATTTTTCTTCAATGCTAAATCAGCACATTCAGAAGCCTTATCAAACTGCTTTGCGCTCAAATAGCTGTTGCCTAAAGCAACAAGTGCCTCTGGATTTTTCTTAAACACTTTGGTGTAGTTCTTTACTAAGTCCTTAGCAACATCAACACCAGTTGGATTGGCCTTCAAAGCCGATGTAATAGGCGCAAGCATTGTCTTATAGTCAACATCTTGCGACATTGCAGATGATGATAATCCCATTACCATCACACCTGCGAGCAGATATTTATTAAAAATCTTCATAGTCGTTCTCTACTTTAAATTAAACATTCATTTTTTAATTAAACTATAATTCAAATATAAAATACTATAATTATTTCTTTTTTATCCGAATTGATTTTAAATGGTTTAACAATATACTTTCTTCAAATATATAAATGCTAAATAAATCGTTACAATCTTAATTAAGACTTCATTATTAGTATCTTATTTGCGGTATTATCTTTATAATTAAGTTCTGAAATTGTCTATTTATTCTTTTTTGACATTTACAGTCCTTATATTTATCTCACCTCTATATGGCAGCAGACCTGCTTTGAAAATAATCAGCTGTCCTTTTGGACCTGCTATGAAATTAGCAAAACTCCAAGGCAAAGCACGCTGTGGATCAACTGCTATTGCATAAAGAGTACGAACAAAAGGATAACGTCCATCAAGCAAGTAGCCTTGATATGGCTTCCAGCTGTTCTGAGGAGTTGCTATATCGCGTGTTGTCACATTCATGACATGGATATTCTTCTTAAAAGTAGTGTTGGTAGAGTCTCTACGGTCATTCAACCAGTTGGAGCCAATAACACCGATAGCATTCGGGGTTTTGTCTACATAGTCAATAACGTCTTTACTTGTCTTGGCTGCCACAATATTAGGGCTGTCAATGGGCTTACCACCAAGAATTGAATCAACTACATAGTGAAGTGTAGCAGACTGTTTATTGTCGAAAACAACTTCAATCTCTCCCCTATTAGAACCTTTATATACTTGATTCCAATTTCTCACTTTGCCGCTAAGGATTTTCTTTACATCATTAACGGTAATACATGTATCATTATTCTGCTTATTGACAATCAGAGCAAGACCGTCATAACCAATAGGCATTACGACAGGTATCTGCTTCTTTGTCCTGAAATAAGCTATCTCGCTCTCAGTCAGTCCTCGTGAAGTAATCAATAAGCAAGTCTGAAGGTTCTTAAGCTTATTAAGACCTTCAATTTCATCTGTATAGTTTGGAGTAAGATGAGCCTTAGGATACTGATATTCAAACTGTTCCCTTAACTCATCGATTATGGGGCTAAAACTTTCGTCAGAGACGAAAGAAATCGTCCCTGACGTTTTAGTATCTGTTCTGCCACCTCTATTCTTCTTTGTGCAGGCTACGAAGATGCAACCTACAACAAAGAATAATAGAAATGTGATATAAAAATTCTTTTTCATCGTGAATGAAGAAAAAACTTTATTACTGAAGCTTGAATGAGACAGGCAATGTGTACTTAACACGAACTGGCTGACCATTATTGATACCTGGAGTCCACTTCGGCATCATAGAAACGACGCGTATAGCCTCTTTTTCAAGAGATGGGTCAGGGCTGCGAACAGCCTTAATCTGAGTTACTGAACCGTCTTTTTCTACGACAAATTGCACAATTACCTTACCTTCAATACCATTTTCCTCAGCAGCTGCAGGATAACGCAAGTTCTGGTTGAGCCACTGATTAATGTTACCCTTGAAAGATGGTGACTTTTCAACAACCTCAAAGATCTTTTCTGCAACCTCTTTCTTTGGTTCTGGTGGAGGAGGTGTACCTACCTCTTCTTCAACCTTGATAGCCTCAGTAAGACGGTCTTTAGTACCTTCTTGGTCTTTAGCACCGACAGCAACGTCTTCTTTCAAGTCAGCCTGATTAGTCAGCTGGTTTTCCTCTTTTACGAGTTCGTCCTTCTTGATGACAGGTGCTGTGAACTTCTGAGTTTCACGAACAACTTCCTTCACCTTTTCAGGTTCGATCTGCTTTTCAATCTTTGGCTGTTCTTTCTTTTCACGAGCCTGCTCTTGCAGTTTAGAAAGCTCAAGAGCTTCCATACGTGCAATGCGCTCAGCTTCTCTTTGTTCTTCAATTACTTTCCAAGCAAGGAAGCCTCCGATAAGCAATGCAGCAATGAGCAGGATAACAAGGGCTTTGATGTTACGACCAGAAGTACCCTTACGCAACTGATAAGCTCCGTATGACTGGTTCTTGTCGGCGAACACCATATCTACCCATTTAGGATCGAATAAATCTATTTTTGCCATTGTATTCTAATCTTTTTAAAGTTATTATGTCATCTTACATCTTAACACCCTTAGACTCTAACAAATGTTTGTCATCAGAGCTAATCTTGTCGATAACATAAGTACCAATACTCAAAATCTGCATTTCATCAAGAGCGTCAACCATGTTCTTATAAGAAGCATTGTCGGTTGGCTTGATAACCACTGTCAGTGTAGGAATCTTACCGTCGTCAAGTTCACCTCTCTTGAGTTTGTTCAACTCTCTCTGGAAGGTTGAGTCTGGCCACATCTTAGGTTCCTTAGCTTTCTTAGCATTCAGTTCCTTAACAGCCAGCTCAATGCGCTTAACAGGCACAGTTCCGTCTTCTGTAGCATGGTTTCTGAGAACATTACGAACTCCGTCCTTACCGTTGCCCCAACGGGTTTCTTTCAGCCAGTTAGGATTATCGTACTGAGGAATTCCTTCACCATAGTAAATCTTATTATCGGCTGCAACATAGAGAGTTACTGTCTCGGAAGCCTTAGCCTCATTCTTCTTGTCGTCCTGTACGTCCTCGTTGCTAGGCATGGTAAGCTCCATTGTCTGTGGCTTACTCAAAGTTGTACAGAGCATGAAGAATGTGATAAGAAGCATGAGCATATCCACCATCGGCGTAAAGTCGACGCGGACGTTCATTTTTTTCTGTTTGCTTTCTTTCTTCTTTGCCATTACTCTTCCTCCGATTTCTTAAGATTTGTAATCATGTAGTAGTGGCTCTCATCCATGTCCTGAAGTTCGTTCATGACTTTCTTAACAGTCTTATAAGGTGTGGTAGCATCAGCCTTCAAAGCGATTTTGATATCGTTGTTAGCTGCACGAGCTGCATTAACCCATAACTGGAATTCGCTCATACCACCGTCGATACTGTCAAGTGGAATACCCTTCTCGCCAATAGTCTTTGCTCTATTCTGGCTTGAAAGTGACAGATAGTTAGCAAGTTCGGTCATAGGAACACCGAATGTTGACTCAGCTTTGAAGTTCTTAATCTGCTCTCCAGAGAGATTGATACCGAACTGTCCGGTCATATCTGTCAGAGTAGCCTCTAATTGGTCTACATTATCAATACTCATAAATACTTGGCCTTCACCGGTTGGTTTTCCGGCAGCATCCTTTTCAGGACTTACCAAGATTGTCAAGACACCGTTTTCTGGCACCTTAATCTCTGACACTGAACCTGGTGTATTAACCTTCACTGGCTCATTCTTGACGAAAGTACTCGTCAACATGAAGAAGGTCAACAACAGTGTCATCACGTCAGACATAGGTGTCATGTCTATCCAGATGTCACTTTTCTTAATTTTTACTTTACCCATAGCGATAAAATTTTAAAGGGTTAGCAAAAAATTAAGCTTCTTCTGCGTGGTTTGCTTCGTAGGTCTGAGCGATTGAATAACCAACCTCATCGAGGGCGTATGTCAACTTGTCCACCTTGTTGGTGTAGTAGTTGTAAGAAACAACTGCGAACCAAGATGTTGCGATACCGAAGGCTGTGTTGATAAGAGCCTCAGAAATACCTTGTGACAGAGCAGCTGAGTCAGCACCACCACCTGCAGAAAGAGCAGAGAATGAACGAATCATACCTACAACGGTACCGAGAAGACCGGTAAGAGTACCCAGTGTTACGATAGTAGCGATGATAGGCAGGTTCATTGTCAGTGTAGGCATTTCGAGCTGAGTAGCTTCTTCGTGTGCCTGCTGAATCTTAGCAACCTTCTGTGCTTTCTTGATACCAGATGTAGACTGCATTTCATCATAAGCGTTGAGTGAAGCGTAAACTACATTAGCAACAGAACCCTTCTGCTTGTCGCAGAGCTGCTTAGCCTTAGCGAAATCATTAGCATTGAGGGCAGCCTTGATGCTTTCAACAAACTTAGGCAGTGAACCCTTACCGAATGCGGTCTTAAGAGCAAGCCAGCGCTCAATAGACATAGCGATTACGGTGAGAAGCAGAGAGTGGATAACTGGTACGATGATACCACCCTTGAAGATTGTACCCCAAACGTCAGTTGGCTGCTCCATGCTTTCGTCAGCAAAGTGAGAAGCGTGTCCAAACCATGTGAAGAATACGATAAATGCTACGATAGCGCAAACTATGATAATCCAGAATGCACCTCTAACTCCTTGAAAGCCCTGATTCTTTTTAGGGCTAGCTGTTTTTGTTGTTGCCATAATTGATTTTTTTAGATTTAAAATTATTAATAATTAGTTATAATATTTCTCTCGATATGATATTTTGCTGTTTCCAGCCGTCAATTACTTACGATTTTATCACCTAAGTGTGTTTTTAACTTCGCAAAGATAATAAAAACGCATGAACTATCCTTACTATTAAGAAGTTTTAACAACCTTTTTGGCGTTTTTTTCTCAATTCAAAGGTGATATTGGCAATATCATTCTCTGAAAAAGGCAGTATTTACACTATTGGCATTGCGCTGTTTCTTGCCCAGCACATGCTAATTGCTTACTTTTGAAAACGCATTTATCCGCATTTTATTTTATAATGCGCATAAAAGTTTTGCATTTTTATATTAAGTTATATTTTGCAAAGACTTGCCTGTTATAGGTGCAGGTTGTGTCCCATGCGCTCCTTCTTTGTCTTCAGATAGCGCAGATTATACTCGTTAGGAGTAATCTCTATAGGTACGTTCTCTACTATCTCAAGTCCGTAGGCTGCAAGACCAACTCGCTTTACAGGGTTGTTTGACATGAGTCTCATCTTTTTCACTCCGAGGTGTCTTAGCATCTGCGCTCCGCAGCCATAGTCGCGCTCGTCGCTCTTAAAGCCTAAGTGAAGATTAGCGTCTACGGTGTCATATCCTTCTTCCTGCAACTTATATGCTGCAATCTTGTTCATCAGTCCGATGCCCCTGCCCTCTTGCTGCATATAGACAAGAACTCCCTTGCCTTCTTTCTCAATCATCTGCATAGCCTTGTGCAGCTGTTCGCCGCAGTCGCAGCGCTTACTGCTGAATATGTCGCCAGTAGAGCAAGAAGAATGTACGCGCACAAGGATTGGTTCGTCTGGTTCCCACTCGCCTTTGACAAGAGCCATGTGCTCAAGTCCGTTGCTTTGCTGACGGAAAGGAATCAGTTTGAAATGTCCGTATTCTGTAGGCATGTCAACTTCATCGCCAACTTCTATGATTGACTCTTTTTTCAGACGGTAGGCTATTAGGTCTTTGATTGAAATAATTTTCATGTCCCATTCCTTAGCCAGTTTTTGCAACTGTGGCATTCTTGCCATTGTTCCGTCTTCGTTCATTATTTCCATCAGCGCACCTGCAGGATAGAGTCCAGACAGGCGACAGAGGTCTACTGCTGCCTCTGTGTGTCCGCTTCGGCGAAGCACTCCGTGGTCTTGTGCGTATAGAGGGTTGATATGTCCAGGTCTGCCGAATGTCTGCGGAGTAGACTTTGGGTCAGCCAATGCACGTATTGTTGCAGCGCGGTCGCTTGCCGACACACCTGTAGAGCATCCTTCGAGCTTGTCTACCGTAACAGTGAACGGTGTGCCAAGCATTGAAGTATTGTCAGACACCTGATGTGGCAAGTCCAGTTCCTTGCATCTGCTTATCGTGATAGGCACACAAAGCACACCTCTGGCGTTCTTCAGCATGAAGTTCACCTTTTCTGGTGTTATCTTCTCGGCAGCCATGATGAGGTCACCTTCGTTCTCTCTGTCTTCGTCATCAACAACAATAACGAATTTACCTTCCTTAAAATCTACGAGAGCCTCCTCTATAGTATTCAGTTTTGTTGTTTCCATAGTCATTTACCTATGTTTAAGTTGTTATTATTTCAAAATTATAAAATTAGTGTTTCGTTTTTTCTATTTATACCTTATTATATAATATAAATATAATGCTATTACTTATCCCATCCGTTTTTTACGATCTGCGACAGTATAATGTTATTAGCATTTGTAATTGTCCTGAGGTCGCGATGCAGACGACGGCGGAAGCGCCACATTCTGAAATAGAAGAATATTCCCAATGGCAGTATCACGGCAGAGGCAACATTCATCCACTTTCGGTCAAAAGGCCTTGTATGCGCTTTCACTGCCAAGACTGGATATGTGCTGAGCGTGCCCACTATCACTTTGTCGCGGCTGTTAGACAAATCTTCTATCATAGCCTCCAACTGTTCGTTCATGGTTTCTATCTCATTATCAGGCTGATAACGGAAGAAAGTGCTTACAACATTTGGAGGTGTTTTCAGTCTGTGAACCGACGAGTAGCGTTCTATTTCGTCATTCATTGTCTTGATTGTCTGTACATCTTCTGCATAATGCGGATCATTGATTATCACTTCCTTGCCATAAGAAGGTCGTTTCATTCTCAGTCCAAGCATCCTCATCAGTACATTTCTGTAGGCATCTACGTTGAACACAGCAGAGTCGTTGTTTGCCTTATAGGTGAAGAATATTGCTACTGGGGCAAGCACCGCTGTTGCTATTCCTTTTCCGAACCATACTGCCCATATTCCACCTCGCGCCATTCTATATCCAGTATTGTCAAGGATATAATATATAATGAACACCAAGACGCTAATAATAATCGGCACGCCGAGTCCGCCCTTCCTTATAATTGCTCCAAGCGGTGCACCAATGAAGAAAAATATTATGCACGACAGGGCAAGCGTAAACTTGTTCCATTTCTCGATACGGTGCTGACGGATTATCTTGTCGCCGTCAGAAGTCAGCATGCTCCGAAACTCTAAGTCGCTTGCTTGCTGCTGCGACCGTGCCAACGCTGTGTTAAGGGCTGCCCTTCTCTCCGAATTGCTATGCTTTGCAAACATAGAGTCGAGGACAAGTTCCCTGTCGTTCATCTTAGCAATGCGCAGCGAGTCTTTCTGCTTTAGATTAGGTATATTATATACTATCTGCTTTGCATCATTATAGAACACATGGCCTATGCTGTCATAATAATGATTGAGCGAGTCTATGTCGTGATGCAACTGGCTAAGACTTTTTCCTCTCGCATTGTTTGCAAGAGAACCTGCATCGGCAAGATTAAACTCTCTGTCAAAATCTATTACGAGCGTCTTGTGCCAGAACGACTCTCTTCTATATGGCACACCAACACTGCCCGCCAGCTCTTGCGAGCGCATATTCTCAAACCACTCTCCACTATATAGATTTAGCACGAGATGTTTCTTCTCGGCTGTTGACTGCAACATTCCAGAGTCTGCCAGTATAATGGCTGCATCTTCGTAACTGCTCGTCATTCGGTAAATCATTATTCCATACAACTTGCCTGTATCAAGATTCTTTTTCTGCACATAGATATTGCAGTTTGGCAGTCCGTCGTAGAACACGCCTTCAGGAATTTCGAGTTCAGGGCTCTGCTGCTTCATCGAGACAAGCAGTTGGGTAAGTTGCTGATTTGCATGCGGGCCTGCATTGTTCTGGAAATAGAACGACCCGCAGGCTATCAGTACAGACACAAACATCAGCGGTCTGAGAGCCTGCATAAGGGAGATGCCTGCCGACTTTATGGCAGTAAGTTCAGAACTTTCTCCTAAGTTTCCAAAGGTAATGAGAGAAGAGAGAAGAATGGCAAGCGGCAATGCCTGCGGCACGAGAAACAGTCCCATATACCAGAAGAACTGCGCCAACACTTCTACAGAAAGTCCTTTTCCTATTAGCTTGTCAACGTGTTGCCACAAAAACTGCATCATCAAGACAAACTGGCAGATGAAAAATGTTCCGACAAAGAGTAGTCCGAACTGCTTAACAATAAATATATCTAACTTTCTGATACGGAACATTACAATAATAAAAACTGATTACAGACCAGTAGAGCGATGCAGCTCCTCGAAATTCTGTTCCCAGATTGCTCGAAGTGCATCCATGTCTTCAGCGTCTGCAAAGTCTGTTATTTGCAGGATATAGTCATTAGTCAAATCGCTATAAGCCATACGGAACTCCCAATAGGTTCCTTCCTCATCGTCTTCCCAGTGCAGACGCAGATGGCTGTTTTTCACACGCGAAAGAATCCTTGCTGTGCGCTTTTCATGAGTAGTCCACTCATCGCCCCAAGTGAAGGTCATATAGTCTCCGTCTTCGCTAACATTGTCTGCAATCCATTTTTGCAGTCCCGATTCAGTGCTAATAAGAGACCAGATAATGTTCTCAGACCTCGATTTGAGTTCACGCTCTAAATAGAGTTTCTCTTTGTTCATACCTGAATTATTGCCTTTTTAATCACTAAGACGGCACAAAAATACAATTTTTCTTCGAGAAAGCAATAAAAAAGTCAAAATATTTTTGGTTATTAAAAAGTTATTATTACCTTTGCACCCGCAAACGAGAAAATTTGATGGCGGGATAGCTCAGCTGGTTAGAGCGCATGATTCATAATCATGAGGTCGCCGGTTCAATCCCGGCTCCCGCTACAAAGCAATTGAAATCGGTTAAGGATTTTCCTTAACCGATTTTTTATTTGCCTCCTCTTAAACAATGGCTATACCCTGCATAATCTTTAGTACATAGCCCCAATATTATCAAAAAAACATTGCAAATAGTTTCAGATTGAAACATTATTTCTGATTTCATACTTCAGTGGCAAAAAAAACTGCAAAAATCGGAGCCAAGTTGGGTAAAAAATTGATTAACTAACCTCGCAAATAACTTAAAAATTCTGGACTTAGAAAAACAAAGTTGCAAAATATGCGAGTATTTGGCGCTTTTCGCTGTTTTTTAGTAAATCATTCAATATCAAGACATTATACGTTTCGCCTCAAAATACATAAGTGTTAAAAAAGTCAAAGGGCATCTTTCGCAGTGCGAAAGGGCACGTTTGGCAGTGCAATATGCCACATATCGCACTGCGATATGCCACGTTTCGCATCGCCAAAGGACACCTTTCACTTTTTCGTTCCTTATGTTCATTTACATAGTTTAAGCCGATTGATTAACAATTAAACGCATTTTCACATTTCGCCTCGTGCCAAACGGAAAATCTTTCTCTAGAATGAAAATTCCGTTTGTCAAGATTTTTTACTTTTTTCGTCAAAAAATCGGGCTGATTTTGGAAGTTACAAACTGTAAGTTGGATTATTATGTTTTCGGGATATGAGATTATAAGATGAAGTTAGTGTTTTTTACATGACAAAATCATGACAAAATCTAATAGAAACAAAAAAAGCGAACAGCCGTATAGCCATTCGCTTATTTCTATCAGAAAAGTCTTTATTGAGACTTATTTGAGCAATGCGTCAAACTTCTCCTGGAACTTAGCCTTTGAAGCAGCACCAACCATCTTGTCAACTAACTGTCCGCCTTTGAAGAACAGCACGGTAGGGATGTTGCGAACACCAAATTCCATTGCGATATCGTCGTTTTCTTCAACGTCGCATTTACCGACAACAAGCTTGCCGTCATACTCTTCAGCCAGTTCGCTGATTACAGGTGCTATCATCTTGCAAGGTCCGCACCATGTAGCCCAGAGGTCTACTACTAAAGGTAATTCACCATTTTTCAGAGTCTCAAAATTCTCAGTTGTGATTGTAACTTCCATTGTTTCTGTGTTATTTATTTGATTAATACTAAAATTATTTTCAGTTTCTCTATATTGCAAATATTGTGCCATTCATCAATTTATATGATACTCGAGAACGGGCGACTGCGACAGGAAATCCATAAACTGACGATTCAGCTTCACTTTCTTTGCCCTGCTCCTCAGCCTTAGCTGCTGGTTTGTCTCGCTGTCGTGAAGCGTAAAATACACTTGTGTTTCTCCTGGCTGGTCGTCAATGTAAGAAAGCAAGTCGTCAACGGTCTCTTCATCAATCATAGAGTCCATACCTATCGTTATGCTCTCAATGCTAATATTCTTCACATTCTGCAAAAACTGTACGTTCTTCACCTTGAGGTCATATATTTTAGAGTCGCGGAAACGCTGCTGGCTCTTAGCATTTACCAGAACCGAACAACCTTTCATAAGGAATCCTTTCCACGTTCCCCAGTCGTCACCAAAGAGAGCAAGACTGCCAGAACCATCAAAGTCTTCAATGGTAGCGACACCATAAGGATTGCCTTTCTTTGTAAATCCTTCACGCACATCAGTAACAAGACCTCCAAATATTATTTCCTCACGCTGCGCAAGTTTTTCCTTATCATTTTCGAGTTCGCTACAATGAGTATTGCATATATGATTTAAGATGATGCTATATTCATCAAGCGGATGTGCTGAGAGGTAGATTCCAACCAAGTCGCGTTCCTTGTTCAGACGCTCTATAACACTCCATTCTTCAGCCTCTGGCATTTGCGGAGTCTGAACTTCTACCGCACCAAAGCCGCCGAACAAAGAGTTCTGCGCCTCTTGCTGCTCTGCCTGATAAAGCTGACCGTAACGCAAAAGTTGCTCCAAAAAGACTTCTCCTTTGCTGTTATATCCGAAATATCGCTCGCGAGGAACACCGAAACTGTCGAAACCTCCACTAAGCGCAAGACTTTCAAAAGCCTTCTTGTTCACATTGCTGAGGTTAACTCGCTGGGCAAAATCATATATATCTTTATATGGTCCGTTCTTCTCTCGCTCATTGATTATTGCATTTGCAGCACCGTCTCCCATGCCTTTAATGGCTGACAGTCCGAAACGAATCTCGCCTTTCTTGTTGACACCGAACTTCATGTAACTCTCGTTCACATCTGGTCCGAGTGTCATGATACCCATAGAACGGCACTCGTCCATGAGTTTTGTTATTTCTTTTATATCGTTCTTGCGACGACTCATGATAGCTGCCATGAACTCCGCAGGATAGTGTGCTTTCAGATAGGCAGTCTGATATGCAACCCAAGAATAGCAAGTAGCATGACTTTTGTTGAAGGCATAGGAAGCAAACTTCTCCCAATCGCTCCATATCTTCTCAAGCACCTTAGGGTCGTGGCCATTCTTCTTGCCGCCTTCTATGAACTTAGGCTTCATTGCGTCTACAATGTCTTTCTTCTTCTTACCCATCGCCTTACGCAAAGCGTCACTCTCTCCTCGCGTGAAATCTGCCAACTGTCGCGACAGCAACATCACTTGCTCCTGATAGACCGTAATGCCATAGGTGTCTTTCAGGTATTTCTCCATGCAAGGAATGTCATAGGTAACGAGTGAAGGGTCGTGCTTACGCTTGATGAAGTCTGGAATATAATCCATAGGTCCTGGACGATAGAGGGCGTTCATGGCGATAAGGTCTTCAAACACAGTAGGCTTTAGTGCACGCAAGTGTTTCTGCATTCCCGTAGACTCAAACTGGAAGGTGCCTATAGTCTGTCCTTTCTGATATAACTGATACGTAAGTTCGTCGTCGATTGGAATATTGTCAAGGTCTATTTCTATTCCTCTCGTTATGCGTATGTTCTCTACAGCCTCCTTCAACTCGGAGAGAGTTTTCAGTCCCAAGAAGTCCATCTTGATGAGTCCTGTTGACTCAATGACGTGGCCGTCATACTGCGTACAGAGCACTTTCTCGCCTTTATTATCAGGGTCGTCGGCTGTTGAAACTGGTACCCAGTCGCTTATGGCATCACGACAGATAATTGTTCCGCAGGCATGTATACCCGTTCCACGCACAGTTCCCTCAAGCATCTTGGCATACTTTATCGTATTAGCCATTCTAATGTCCGTAGAAGCCTCGGCTTCTCTTAATGCAGGAACACACTTGATGGCATTGGGGAGATTCATTTTAAGATCCTTACCAGTTTCAGGGTCTTTAGGAAGTTTCTCTGGTATGGCCTTGCAAAGACGGTTGCTCTCTTCAAGAGGAAGTTTCTCTACACGGGCAACATCCTTGATAGAGTTTTTCGTAGCCATACTACTATAAGTGATAATATGTGCCACTTTGTCATGCCCGTATTTGTCCTCAACCCATTTAAGCACCCTTCCACGACCGTCATCGTCAAAGTCGGTATCAATATCAGGAAGTGAAATACGGTCAGGATTAAGGAAACGCTCAAACAGGAGGTCGTATTTTATAGGGTCAATCTTGGTAATGCCAAGACAATAGGCTACAACAGAGCCAGCGGCTGAGCCACGACCAGGGCCAACCATCACGCCTAATTCGTCGCGTGCAGAATTGATAAAGTCTTGCACTATCAGGAAGTAGCCTGGAAATCCCATTGTCTTCATGACATGAAGCTCAAAGTTTATTCGCTCCTGCACATCGTCTGGGACAGGGTCGCCATAGCATTTCTTGGCTCCGTCGTATGTAAGTTTCTTTAAGTATTCAGCCTCAAACTTAATTCTATACAACTTGTCGAAACCGCCAAGATGTTCTATTTTCTTCATGCCTTCTTCGCGCGGAAGAGTGTTCTGACCGTTTTCGTCGCTCGAAAACTCTTTTAGCAGGTCTTCCTCTGAATATTTCTTGCGGATATCTTCCTCTGTTCCGAAGTCTTCAGGAATAGGGAAGAATGGCATAATAGGGTCGTGATCGATGCTGTAGAACTCAACCTTGTCGAGAACCTTCACTGTGTTTTCCAGCGCCTCTGGCACGTCGGCAAACACTTCGTTCATCTCTTCGCGTGTCTTAAACCACTCTTGTTTTGAGTAGAGCATACGTTTTGGGTCGTCAAGGTCGCTTTGGGTAGCAAGGCAAAGCAAATGGTCGTGGGCCTCAGCATTCTCCTCATCAACAAAGTGTGCATCATTGGTGCAGACAAGAGGAATACCATATTCATGTGCCAACTCAATCAACACCTTGTTAGCCTTCTGCTGCAAAGGAAATGTTTCTCTATTTGCTCTGATATTAGGATCGGTTACTTCATGTCGCTGGAGTTCAAGATAGTAATCCTCTCCAAACACCCGATGATACCACTCTATAGCCTCTCGCGCTCCTGCAATATCACCTTGAAGAATCTTTCTTGGCACCTCACCTGCAATGCAAGCAGAGCAAACTATCAAGTCCTCATGATAACGCTCAAGATCGGCACGGTCGGTTCGCGGACGCATATAGTAACCGTCAACCCATGAACGTGAGACAAGCTTAATCAGATTCTTATATCCGTTATAGTTTTTAGCAAGAACAATAAGGTGGTAACCACTCATGTCACCATTCTCCTTCACCTTGTCTTCTTTACGATGGCGGGCTACATACATCTCACATCCGAGTATGGGCTTGAATGGTTCAAGACCTTCTTTTTTCCTACCCTTGTTGACTGAGTTGCAGTAATCAAATAACTCCTTGATTCCAAACATATCGCCATGGTCGGTAACTGCCATGCCTTTCATTCCGTTGCCAATGGCTTTATCAACAAGTTTCTTTATGCTCGACTGGCCGTCAAGTATGGAATAATATGTATGAACATGTAAATGTACAAAGTCTTTCATCTGATTTTTTGTCAAGTCTTTATAGTTTCAAACAAAAACGAGCAATGCGTGTATCAAGAAAAATAATGGTTCAAAGTTACGGCTAAATATTGAAATAGCCAAAAGAATAATTCAGAAAATTTGCAGAATGTAAAAAAAAGTGTACCTTTGCATTGTCAATTTTCAAAGAAACAACCAGCATGGGTGATAGAATTAAAAAAATAAAGAAAATCAGAATACACAGAGAAGGCACAGATACTTTAATTTTCAGCTTTTTTATTCTTGTCGCAATGTCCGTAATTCTTTGGCGCGCATTCGACACAAAGATTCCTTTCTGGTCTTTCATTATAGTTTTCGGAACAATTTATGCCATTGTCATAAATTTCTTCAGATGTCCTATTCGCAAATTTCCTTCAGAAGATACTGACAAGATTGTAGTTGCACCAGCCGACGGAAAAATTGTAGTTGTAGAAGAAGTTGACGAGAATGAATACTTCCACGAGCGCCGTCTGATGATAAGTATATTTATGAGTCTCTTTAATGTGCATGCCAACTGGTTTCCTGTTGACGGACGTGTAAAGATGGTAAAACATACAAATGGCAACTACCACAAGGCTTGGCTGCCAAAGGCAAGCGAGGAAAATGAACATGCAGACATACTAATTGAAACACCAGACGGTGTTGATATTCTATGCCGACAAATAGCTGGTGCTGTTGCACGACGCATTGTCACTTATGCAAAGGAAGGTGAAGACTGCTATATTGACGAGCATTTAGGTTTCATAAAGTTCGGTTCCCGTGTAGATGTTTATCTGCCTCTTGGCACTGAAGTATGCGTGAAGATGGGACAATCTACAACTGGCGACCAGACGATTATCGCAAAACTGAAATAAAAGAAACGGAGCTGACTGTCAATAATCGGGCTGAAATACTATTAAACAGAAACGATTGAACAGAAACAAAAGGGAAAACATGAACTCTATAAAAAGGCATATACCAAATTCACTTACTTGCTGCAACCTTATTTCTGGCTGCATTGCAATCGTTATGGCTTTTTATGGCTACAAGATGGCTCTCGTGTTTATCATCATCGGTGCTGTTTTCGACTTCTTCGACGGAATGGTGGCACGACTTCTCCATGTTTCTTCGCCAATAGGAAAAGAACTTGACTCACTGGCAGACGTTGTGACTTTTGGCGTTGCTCCTTCGATGATGGTATTTACTCTCCTAAATCAGATTAGCGGATTCGGCACGCTTCATACTTTCATTCCTTATGCAGCATTCTTAATTGCAGCCTTCTCTGGTCTGCGGCTAGCAAAGTTTAATCTTGATGAACGTCAGACCACATCATTTATAGGACTTCCAACTCCTGCTAATGCATTATTCTGGGGCTCGTTAATAATCGGAATAGGTGAACGCATACCAACATCACACTACAGTGTTGCAGCTATATTGGTACTCATATTGTTGAGCAGCTGGATGCTCATAGCAGAGATTCCATTGTTTGCCCTGAAGTTCAAGCAATGGTCTTGGCATGGAAATGAAATAAAGTATATCTTCATATTGAGTTGCCTGCCTATTCTTATGATATTCAGAATAAGTGGCATCGCAATAATAATAGTATGGTATGTTATTCTTTCATTGTTTACAGCAAAGGAAGCAGACTTAGCGTAAGTTGTCAACTTAACATCTAAACGAAGTTATCCCCCTAATATGATTATAATCAGATTTATCATTTTTGCCATATTCATATTATTCATTCTATTTGTCATAGGAGTAATATTGTTTTTCAGTTCTGTCAAGAACTTATTTCGTTCTTTCAACAGAATGGGCAACCAAAGACAGCAAACCTCTGACGGATATAGTCAGCAAAGCAGCAGAAAGGGACAGACTATAACCGATTATAGGACAAACGAGCAACGAGACAAACACATTTTTGCCCCTGACGAAGGCGAATATGTTGACTTTGAAGAAACCAAAGACTAAATTATTATTGCAATGATATAGAAACAAAAAAGAATGTGCCATTACTGACACATTCTTTTGTTTTTATCAATTTATTTCTATTTTTCGTCTCTCAAGACTACTTATGCACAAGCGTTCCTATATCTTCACCATTCATAACTCGGCGAAGATTGCCAACTATATCCATATTGAAAACATAGATAGGCAGGTCGTTTTCTTTGCACATTGTAGTTGCAGTCAAGTCCATAACCTTCAAACCACGATTGTATATCTCATCGAAGGTAATGTCATTAAACTTAACAGCATTTGGGTCTTTTTCTGGGTCGGCAGTGTAGATTCCATCAACTCTCGTACCCTTCAGCATGACGTCAGCCTCAATCTCAATGCCACGCAGCGAAGAACCCGTATCTGTAGTAAAATAAGGGCATCCTGTTCCTGCTGAGAAAATGCAGACCTGTCCGTTTTCCATTGCTTCTATGGCACGCCATTTTGTATAAAATTCACCAATAGGCTCCATGCGTATTGCTGTCAACACTTTGTTTCTAACACCGATAGCACCTAATGCTGAGCTGAGCGCCAAAGAGTTAATGACTGTTGCACACATACCCATCTGATCGCCCTTAACACGGTCGAAACCTTTCTGAGAACCGCTTAGTCCGCGAAAGATATTTCCACCACCAATGACAATGCCAATCTGAACACCCATGTCATGAACTTCCTTAATCTGCTGTGCGTATTCGCTAAGTCGGTCAGGGTCTATTCCATAGCCCTGCTTGCCCATCAGGCTCTCACCACTCAGTTTCAATAATATTCGCTTAAATCGTGCCATTTTTTATAGTTATTTTTATTTATTGTTGTTTGATTATTATTTTCTGCTATTATAATTAAATAATGAAAGCGACTTCCTTGAAAGCATATTTTCTAACCACTCCACTGCTATCGCGCAGCGACAATAATCCATCGTCGGCAACGCCAACAATTTCTGCTATAAAATTTCCTTTGCTGTCACTGTATTCGTGCATGCCAGTCTTGCGATAGAGCAGACTACGATAGACCGCTGCAATATCTTTTTCTGCATTCTGAAAATGAAAAATTATCCGCTGTAAGATTTCGTTAAGCTGGAGGTGTCGAGAGAGAATCTGCGACATTGAGACAGGATTTGGTGCATCGCTGAGAAACGTTCTTTGATTCACATTCAGTCCTATGCCGATAATGCTGTCGCGAATGTGGCTGCCTTGCAACTGGTTTTCAATCAATATTCCTGCAAGTTTTTTGTCATTCCAGTATATATCATTAGGCCACTTTATCGTAGTTGGCACCCCGAAGTCCATCATTGCACGATGTATTGCAACAGAAATCTGCATTGAGATAACAAACTGACGGCGAGCCTCTACATCCTCAGGACAATACCTGATGGAGAATGTGAGATTCTTATGCGGCTCGCTTTCCCATGAGTTTGTGCCGCATCCCTTGCCGGCGGTCTGCCTTTCAGCAACAAGAACAGTCATAGCATCTTCGTCAACCGCTTGCTCTTTAATCTTCCGGTTGGTAGAGTCGGTCTCATTAATGCTAATAATACGTGTTTTCATGGTTTTCATGTTACTTCTGCAAAAATACGCTTTTTATTCTATCTATCAAACAAAAAATGTGTAATTTTGCAACAACAATTTTCATATTCTATATCACTTTGGCATATCATATATGCTTTTCTGCATAGAATATCATAAAATGAACTATTCCAATAACAACGAGATGACAACAACGAACAACAATATTCCTTCAGAAGAAGAGAAACAACGCAAAACTGATGAACAATGGATGCGCAGAGCCTTAGACGAGGCAAGAATGGCATACGAGGAGGGGGAGATTCCTGTTGGTGCTGTGGTGGTTTGCAAAAACAGAATTATAGCAAGCGCCCACAACCTGACGGAAACACTAACCGATGTTACTGCTCATGCTGAGATGCAGGCTATAACTGCTGCTGCTAATACTCTTGGCGGAAAATACCTGACCGACTGCACACTATACGTTACGGTAGAACCATGCACCATGTGTGCAGGTGCAATTGGATGGGCGCAGATTGGAAGGATTGTCTATGGAGCATCCGACGAGAAGCGAGGGTTCTCAGAATATGCGCCTAAGGCTCTTCATCCACGAGCAATAGTGGTTAGGGGTGTTTTGGAAGATGAGTGCAGAGAACTGATGCAACACTTTTTTAAGGAAAGAAGATGAAAACAATGAAGATAAACACTGCTATACGAAATATTTGCTTTAGCTTTTCAGCAATATTTCTGGCTGTCTTGCTAATGTCAACGAAACAAAACGACTCATCAATAGACTATCTGAAGTCGTGGAAAGCTGGACAAACTGTCACACTACAGGCTGTAAGTAAGTTCGGAGAAAATAACTGCTTTAAGTCTGAACCGATTAGCGATGATGTTTTTAAAAGGATGAAAGGAAAATCTTATCCACAAGGATGCAAGGTGAGTCGCGAAGACTTAAGATATATAAAAGTACTGCATATAGATGAGAAAGGAAACATAAAGATTGGCGAACTCGTATGCAACAAGGCTATAGCAAATGATATTCTGGTGATTTTCCATAAACTCTATGTGAAGAAATACCCTATTGAGAGGATGACACTAATCGACAATTATGATGCTGACGACGAGAAATCAATGAAAGCAAACAACACTTCATCATTCTGCTATAGGGTTGTTGCGGGTTCAACAAAGTTGTCAGCACACTCACAGGGCTTGGCTATTGACATAAATCCCCTATACAATCCTTATTATAAAGTAAATAAAAACGGAACAAAGACCATAAGACCATCTACAGCACGAACTTATTGCGACCGTTCAAAACAGTTTTCATATAAATTGGAAAAAGGCGATTTGTGCCATCGTCTTTTCACTTCCCACGGTTTTACTTGGGGAGGTTCTTGGCGCAGTTGCAAGGACTTTCAACACTTTGAGCGTCAAATCAAGAAATAGATATATTGAGTTTATAAGATTATAACATAAAAAAGAATCAATAAATAGACTCGAAAGATATACTCAACCATTGAAAATAAAAAAGGAGAAGCAGCATTTTTCATCATATATCTGATAAGAAATGTTGTTTCTCCTTTTCCTTTATTTGTATAAATCTGCAATAAACCTGTTTAAAGAAACATGGCAATTGCCAATTTTCAGGCACTAAACCAGTACAGCAGTACCGCTGCAAGCCACCATAAGCATCGAGTTATGAGAGCCTATTGTCTCATAGTCGATGTCTATTCCAACTATTGCATTTGCACCAAGTCGGGCAGCCCGCTCTGTCATTTCTTGCATTGAGGCATCTTTTCCCTCAACCAATACTTTCTCGTAGTCACCAGCCCTGCCTCCAAAGAAATCGCGCAGACCAGCCTTAAAGTCTTTTACGGCATTAGCTCCAATGATTGTTTCGCCTGTAACCACACCTAAATATCTCTTAATAGGGCGGTTTTGAAATGTTGGTGTTGTAGATAATAGCATAACAGATAATTTTAAAGAAAAAATGAAAAATGATGATTGTAAATTGGATTTCAGGTTTTAGTCGTAAGACTTTTCACCGTCTCTCCGATTTACACACCAACAAAAAGCATGCCATAAACATCTATGTCATAAGCAGTTACACTGTTATTTAGTCTTAACTACAAGTATTTTTGTCAAAAGGAAAAACATATTTAAATAAAAAAAGAATATCTATACCAATTAAGTACATAGATATTCTTTCGCTATATTATATATATGTATCAGAATATACGCTTAAAGGACAACGGCAGTACCACTGCATGCAACCATAAGCATTGAGTTATTTGAGCCGATTGTTTCATAGTCAATATCAATTCCGACAACAGCATTAGCACCGAGTTGTGTTGCTCTTTCCTCCATTTCTTGCATAGCAGTGTCTTTGGCTTTAGCCAAGACCTTCTCGTATGACCCACTACGACCTCCGAAGAAATCGCGTATTCCTGCCATAAAATCCTTAATGGCATTTGCTCCGATAATTGTCTCACCTGTAACTACTCCCTTATACTCTCTTATAGGGCGGTTTTCGATAGTTGGTGTTGTTGATAATAGCATAATAATTTAATTGATTATTGATTGTTAATAAATTGAATATACATATTCATATAGGCATAATAAGCACTCTTCCTCATAGACTAAGTTGCCGCACAACATTGAGACTACTTATCTATTCGCTCCACATTATCTCTCCACTGCCAAAGCAACGATGATGTTGTTCGTCGTAGACAACACAGAACTGGCCTGGAGCCACACCGTGAATAGGCTGGGCTGCCTCAACCCTATACACCCCATTCTCTTCCTTTCGAATAGTAGCAGGGAGATAATCAGCTGTATGGCGAATCTTGAACGTTACTCTGTCGAATCCAACTTCGCGTGTCAAAAAATGGAAATCATGAATGCGGAACACTTGAGTATAAGCCGTTTGAGGATTATAACCACGGCTAACATAAAGTATGTTCTTCTCCATATCCTTCTTTATTGCGAACCAAGGACCTTCTCCAAAGCCTAACCCTTTACGCTGACCTATAGTGTGAAACCATAAACCTCGATGCTGACCAAGTAGCCTGCCCGTTTCAAGCTCAATTACATCGCCAGGATTTTCACCCAAGTAACGACGCAAATAGTCGTTATAGTTTATCTTGCCTAAGAAGCAGATACCTTGCGAATCCTTACGCTTAGCATTGATAAGATGCTCACGCTCGGCTATTTCCCTTACTTCTTCCTTCATCATGTGCCCAATCGGAAATATAGCCTTCTTCAGTTGCCAGTCATAAATCTGGGCAAGGAAATCGGTCTGGTCTTTCACTGGGTCAGGACTCGTAACGAGCCACTTCTCGCCGTCTATCCACTCTGTCTGTGCATAGTGACCAGTTGCTATCAAATCGTATTCATGTCCGCGCTTTTCGTGAAATGCTCCAAACTTTATCAGACGGTTGCACATAACGTCAGGATTTGGCGTGTAACCAGCACGCACCTTGTCCATCGTGTATTTGGTCACCTGATCCCAATACTCACGATGGCAGTCAATAACCTCCAGTTTTCGGTTATACTTTTTTGCAACAAAAGTTGCCATTTCCAAATCCTCCTCAGAAGAACAGTCCCATTCTTCTTCCTCTTCTGGTCCAATCTTGATGTAGAAGCAGTCAAAATCAAGACCTTGACGAGCCAACTCATAAACAACAACCGAGCTGTCTACTCCACCTGAGAGCAATACAGCAATTCGCTTATCTTTCATCTAAAAAATTAAGTTCTGATTAAATTTCTGCCTGCATCAATGCGCAGGAAGATAAATAAAAGTATCGTAAATCCCCACAAAGAGGAACCTCCATAGCTGAAGAACGGCAGAGGAATACCAATTACAGGTGTTAATCCGAGTACCATTCCTACGTTTATAAACACATGGAAAAGGAAAATGCTAAGTACGCAATATCCATAAATGCGCCCGAACTTCAAAGGTTGCCGCTCTGCAAGGCGCAACAATCGCAATATCAAAGCCAGGAACAAAAGCAGCACTCCCGCCGAACCGAGAAAACCTTCCTCCTCTCCCACTGTACAGAAGATGAAGTCGGTATCCTGTTCCGGCACGAACTTCAGCTTTGTCTGTGTTCCATTAAGAAATCCTTTTCCTTCAAGCCCACCTGATCCTATAGCTATTTCACTCTGATGAACATTATAACCTGCTCCCGAAATGTCCTCATCAAGTCCAAGAAGCACGTTGATTCTTGAACGCTGGTGCGGTTCCATCACGTTGTTCAGCACATAACTTGCAGAATAAAAAAAGAGCATGGAGCCTAAACAGAATACAGCAATAAGAAAATATTGATGAAGTCGTGTACTAAGCCCTTGATAGACAAAATAGAGCATAAGCAGCACGCTCAGCACTATCTGAACCCACACTATATTAAATGGTATCACATATTTTGAAAACAGGAATGCCAATAGCGTAATGCCTATATTGGAAATCAGAAGGAACCGCATTTCCCGTTTATTCTCACAATAAATCCCTGCCATTACCGAAGAAAATATCTGAACCAATAGCATTACAACGAATGTGCCCACTGATGTTGGCGTATCCCACAACTGCGTCTCGCTGAAGCGTATTCCCACAACAAAATATATTACCATAGCAACACCTGTAAAAAGTATGCTGCCAGGCATTCCCTCACGGTAGAACATAAGGAAGAACGAGAGATAGACAAGTGCAGAACCTGTTTCCTTCTGTCCTACTATGAATAACATTGGAAGAATAATTACAGCGGCGGCTGTGGCAAAATGCTTCCATTTGGACATAGTAAATCCATAGGCACTCATAAGTTTGCTTATTGCTAAGGCTGTTGCAAACTTGGCAAACTCGGCAGGTTGTAGCCTGACAGGACCTAACACAAGCCAAGAGCGCGAGCCTTTTATTTCGTGTGGATTAAATATTGTCGCAAAAAGCAGCAGCAGAAGTGCAGCATAGATGACATAGGCAAAAGTGTCCCAAAACCTATCATCGAGCATCAGAATGACAAAACCAAGACAAATGGAAGTACCAATCCATACTATCTGCATGCCTGAGCGGGTGTCAAGACTAAATATATCGGTATCACCATAGGTATAGCTCGCACCGCATACGCTGACCCATCCGAAGATGAGCAAGCATAAATAAATGCCTATCGTCCACCAGTCTAATGAACGAATAACACTCGGTTGTCTATCATTTGGTTTTACCATTATTCTTGCTTTATATATTGTGTCTAAAAGGATTGCATCATCTGTTCAGACACATAACTTACATGCAACTATAAACTATATAATATCAACGATTAAACAAATATAACGCCAAACATTTATTCTATCTGTCGCCAGAACCATATCTGATGTGTCGGCTTTGGAATACGGCAGCCTGATGTTCTGCATAAGACGAGAGTTTTCCTTTAATGTACTTCTCCATCATTATCGAACCGATTGGCACACCATAATCAGCACCAAATCCTCCGTTTTCTACATATACAGCAATAGCTATCTTTGGATTATTCATTGGGGCAAAACCCATAAATACAGAGTGGTCTTGTCCTCTGTTCTGGGCAGTACCAGTCTTTCCGCAGACAATGTAATCACTTCGGTTTGCCGACTTACACGTTCCGCTCACTACGGCTCTGCGCATACCCTCAACAACTAAGTCGTATGCTCTTCGGGTTGCCTTTGTAACGTGACGACGGGTGTAGAGAGTGTCAAGTTTCTGACCTTTAATCTGCTTTACAACATGAGGGACATAGTAATAGCCCCTGTTTGCTATTGTTGCGCCAAGATTAGCAATCTGCAATGGCGTAAGGTTCACTTCACCCTGTCCGATTGAAATACTAATAACAGTCAGTCCGTTCCAAGCCTTCTTATATGCATTGTCATAATATTCTGCATTTGGAATAAGTCCCCTTTTCTCACCAGGCAGGTCTACTCCAAGTTTATAACCAAATCCCATGCTGACCATATAGTCGCGCCAAGTGTTCATAGCCAATTGCACATTGCCATACTTTCTACGATTGCTCAACATATAGTAGAGTCCCCAGCAGAAGTAAGCATTACAAGACGTACCGATGGCAGGTATGAGATTTATAGGCGAGGCATGACCATGACAACCAACCTTCAGACCCTTATATCTGAATCCATGAGGGCAAGGAAACGACGTTCCGCTATTTACTATTCCTTCCGACAAGAATGTCAACGCCTGGGAAGTCTTGAAAGTTGAGCCTGGAGGATATTGTCCCATGATAGACCTGTTAAGCAATGGCTTTCGCGGATTACGCGAGAGTTCCTTATGATTTTTTCCTCTCAGCCTTCCAACCATTGTTCGAGGGTCGTATGTTGGCGATGAAACCATGCAAAGAATTTCGCCAGTAGAAGGTTCAATGGCAACTATAGAACCTATTTTTCCTTCCATCAGACGCTCACCTAAAGCCTGCAATTCCAAATCAATGCTAAGCTTAAGATCTTTTCCTGCTACAGGTTTAGTATCTAATTCGCCATTCTGATAGCGGCCTTGTATTCGCCCATGCGCATCTCGAAGCAAAATCTGAACACCTTTCACGCCACGAAGTTCTTTCTCGTAAGAGCGTTCTATTCCCATCTTGCCAATATAGTCGCCTGGCTGGTAATAGTTATCCTCCTCAATATCAGAAGGCGATACCTCAGCAACGTCGCCTAATATATGTGCAGCGTAAGGATAAGCATATTGTCTTATGCTGCGTTTCTGAATATAAAAACCAGGAAAGCGGAATATCTTTTCTTGGAAAACACTAAACTCCTGGTCAGACAACTGACTCATGAAAAGCTGCTGAGTGAACCTTGAATAGCCTGGATTCTTCGAGCGGTCTTTTATTTCCTCCATTCGCTTGATGAAGAATTCCTTAGTTATTCCAAGCGTATTGCAAAACTCCATAGTGTCAATCCTGTTTTTTGCCTCGTTCATTACGACCATGATGTCGTAGGATGGCTGATTGTAGACCAGCAGTTTCCCGTTTCTGTCGGTAACTACTCCACGCGAAGGAAAGTCTATTTTCTTTAGGAAAGCATTAGAGTCAGCATTTTTCTTATAGTCATCGCTCATAATCTGAAGCGTAAACAAGCGGATAATATATATTACCACAATAGCAATAGCTACTCCGGCAATAACCCATCTGCGCTTTTCCAGTTGGAAATCTTTAATATCCATTCTTGCTTTTAGTTACTATATAAGACCTGAGCTTTTATTTTTTAGTTTTTAGCATGTTTTACACTCTCCAATACAAGCACCAGTATAAGCGTGAAGAGGAAGCAGCCTCCTATGCTCTCCAGCCATTGCAGCCAGTTGAAAAAAGTGAAAGTCTCAAGAGTGAAGAACAAGATACAATAAGTCAAAATAAGTATAAGAGAATAAAGAAGATAGTAGGCAAAACCCATAGAGCGTATCGAAGGCTTTAGATTTTCCGCACTCTCTCGCTGCATGAAAAGCTCAAGCACCATTGGCTGCATCATTCCCACCGCAGTCATTGATGCTGCCGCAACACCAGGAGTATTTGCAAAACTGTCAATGACTATTCCGATGGCAAAACTCCAGAGCAGTATGCCCCAACGCGGATAGTTGCGTCTGAACAACAAAATGAAGTAGACATAGAACAAGGGAGTTGCAAAGCCAAACAATCGGATATGGCTTAGCACCAGCACTTGCACTGTACACAATATGACGAATAGCAATAAATCTTTTATTAAGCTATACTTCATAGGTTATTCTTCCTACGTTAGATTGTTAGTTTATTTGTCCTTATCTGGTTTAATTGAGTCTTGAGCAGCACGCAGCAGTTGAAGCCTTTCTTCTATAGAATTATCATCAATCACACACACGTCGCGCAACTTTCCAAAATCTGTTGACAGTCTTACTTTTATCCAAAACGACAGTCCGTCTGGTGAGTTATAGATAGTCTCAACCTTTCCTACAAGTATTCCTGGAGGGAAAACCGACGAATAACCGCTTGTTACTATTTTGTCACCTTTGCGGAAACGGGCATGTCGCGGAATGTCTTCAACAAAAGCCCAACTCGGATCGCGTCCGTTCCATCGCAAATAACCAAAATATCCTCTTCCTTCAATGGCGCAACTAATGTTAGACTGCGTATTCAGCACAGGTATAACTATGGAATAGTTGGCAGAGGTCATATACACAATGCCTACGATGCCAGTTCCGCAAGCCACGCCCATGTCCTTTCTGATTCCGTCTTTTTCGCCTTTATTGATAGTGATTAGGTTATTAGGCTTGTTTACAGAGTTGTCAATAACCTTTGCAGGTATGATTTTGAAATTATTGAGCAGAGGCATCTGGCTGCGCCTATAAGCCGCCGTGTCCTTAGCCTGCTGCTCATTTTGCTTATCAATAATCTGTTCCTGCAACTTATGGATGCGCTGCTCCAATATCAGATTGCGCTGTGCAAGTTCGCCATTCACTTTTGAAAGATGGAAATAAGACTCCACTTCTGCATTGAGTTCGTTAAGAGCACCTGTCACATAATTGGCTGAAGAAATCCACACGCTGCCCTGATAGCTATTGTATTGGAACAGCATGACTATGCTGGCAACCTCTAAAATCACAAAGAGGAACCAGTGGTAATAACTCTTAAGAAACTCTATCAGATTGCGCATTCTGACTTATCAGCTTATCGCATTAAGAAAGAGAAACGGTCAACATTGTTGAGTGCGATGCCTGCACCTTTGGCAACGCTGTGCAATGGGTCTTCAGCAATGTGGAAGTCGATGTTTATCTTATCCTTAAGTCTCCTGTCAAGACCGCGCAAAAGCGCACCGCCACCAGTCAGATATATTCCGTTCTTAACGATGTCAGCATAGAGTTCTGGAGGTGTATTCTCAAGAGCAGACAGCACAGCATTCTCAATCTTTGCAACCGTCTTGTCAAGGCAATGGGCTATTTCCTGATAGCATACAGGCACTTCCATTGGCAACGCTGTGATTCGGTTTGGTCCATGAACGACATAGTCCTCTGGTCCTTCTTCGCCTAAGTCGGTAAGTGCAGAGCCTACATGTATCTTAATACGCTCTGCCATACGCTCACTGACTTTCACATTGTGCTGACGGCTCATGTATTCTTGTATGTCTGCTGTCAGGTCGTCGCCTGCTGTGCGGATTGAGTTGTTTGAAACAATACCGCCGAGAGAGATGACTGCAATCTCAGTAGAACCGCCGCCTATATCAACAATCATGTTTCCCTCTGGAGCCTCTACATCAATACCGATACCTATCGCAGCAGCCATAGGCTCGAAAATGAGGTAGACATCACGTCCGTTGGCATGCTCTGCACTGTCGCGCACAGCACGAAGCTCAACTTCGGTCGAACCTGAAGGCACACCGATTACCATGCGCAACGATGGAGAGAAAAGACGGCTACCAGTGTGAACCATCTTGATGAGTCCACGCATCATCTGCTCGCAGGCAGAGAAATCGGCAATAACACCGTCACGAAGAGGTCTGATTGTACGAATGTTCTCATGAGTTTTTTCGTACATCATTTTTGCTTTCGCACCTACAGCAATCATCTTGTCTGTGCGACGGTCGAGTGCAACGACTGATGGTTCGTCAACAACAATCTTATCATCGCTGATGATAATTGTATTGGCTGTACCCAAGTCCATTGCTATTCCTTGAATAAATGAAAAGAATCCCATGTATGTTTTTATTTTAAATTTTTACCTTTTGTTTCTTTACTGTTTAAAACACTACTAATGCTAAACTATTATTTTCCGCAAAACCAGTTGTGTATGGCTGTATCATAGTGACTGCTAACGCCGAAGGCACGCTCTGCAAAGCATTTACGTTCAGCGAGTTCGGTTTCGGCTCCGTTTTTCTTCAGCAAGTCGAGAAGCATAGAATATTCAGCCTTGCTTGGCACGATGACAACATCCTTGAAATTCTTTGCACCTGCTCTTATCAGCGAAATTCCGCCTATGTCAATTTTCTCGATAATGTCTGCCTCGCTTGCTCCCGAAGCAACCGTCTGCTCAAATGGATAGAGGTCAACTATAACGAGGTCAATTTCTGGAATCTCATATTTAGCCATCTGCTCGCGGTCGCCTTCGTTGTCACGTCTGCCAAGTATTCCGCCAAATACTTTCGGATGCAGAGTCTTTACTCTACCGCCGAGAATTGAAGGATAGGTCGTAACGTCTTCAACCTTCTGACATTCATAGCCTAACGATTCGATAAATTCCTGTGTACCACCAGTTGAGAGGAAACGCACACCTTCTTCGTTCAGTTTCTTGAGCAGCTCTTCGAGTCCATCTTTGTGAAACACCGAAACAAGAGCAGTTTTAATCTTTTTTCTTTCAGCCATATTTGTTTTTTAATTATGATATATAATAGGCTGCAAATTTACGAAAAAATCTTCAATATTGTTTTATTGTTATCGAAAATCTTTCCATTTATAGATGTTTTTAGCACATAATGGCATATATGGTTTGCATAATTCATGCTTTTTAACTACATTTGCAGAGTTGATATATATTTTCACGCATTTGTTTGAATGCTCAAAAAGAAAAAATAACGTTACGAAATCTAACTGACTAATCAACAGTACAGAACAAAAAAATCGCAAAGATACAGCAATGACAGGCAACGAAAAAATATTAAAGACTATAAGTGCATTTGCCACCGAAGGCAACATTGCCAGCATAGAACCTTTGGGCAACGGACTCATTAACGACACATTTATAGTCAGAACAAAGGCAGACGACACACCCGACTATGTCTTGCAGCGAATAAATACAAAGATTTTCACTAATGTAGAACTGCTGCAACACAATATCGATACCGTAACACGACACATCAGAAAGAAACTGGAGGCAGAAGGAATTGGCGACATCAACAGGAGAGTACTGCAATTCTTAGCGACTGAAAGCGGAAGAACCTACACTCAAGACGAAGACGGCGACTGCTGGAGAATGTCTGTTTATATTCCAGAAACTCAAACTCTCGAAACTGTAGACACAAAATCTTCATATAGCGCAGGACTTGCTTTTGGCAATTTTGAGAGCCTTCTCGCCGATTTAGATGAACCTCTTGGCGAAACTATCCCGCATTTCCACGATATGGAACTGCGTGCAAAGCAACTGGCTGACGCGGTAAGCGAGGACAGAGTTGGAAGACTTTTCGACGTGAGCGACGAAGTCTCGTTCATCGACAGCATTAGCAACGACATGTGCAGAGGCGAGCAATTATTCCGCGAGGGACTTCTGCCAAAACGTATATGCCATTGCGACACTAAGGTGAACAATATGCTCGTAGATGCCAACGGCAATGTGCTTTGCATCATAGACCTTGACACCGTGATGCCTTCTTTTGTCTTTTCCGACTATGGAGACTTCCTCAGAACAGCCGCCAACAGCGCAACCGAAGACGAAAGCGACATTGACCGCATTTCATTCCGCGAAGATATATTTAAATCTTTCACAGAAGGCTACATTCGCAGCACACGCGATTTCCTTACAGACATAGAACGAAACAACCTGCCATACGCCGTTGCTTTGTTTCCTTACATGCAGGCTACAAGATTTCTTACAGACTATCTGAATGGCGATGTCTACTATAAAACAATGTTTGACGAGCACAATCTTGTCAGAACTCGCAACCAACTGGAGTTGCTTAGGCAGATACTTGAGCGTATGCCAGCCATCGAAAAGTTTATCCGCAACTGCGGAGAATGAGCTTGCGTTGGTAAGTTCTTGAGCCGTTAAAATTCTATTTCTGCTGCATCTTTCCAACATACTTGCCTATCATCTACCCTTTTTGCTATACGATTCCACTTAATATAACTCTAAAAAAAATACCTAATTAAGAAGACAATGTTCCTGACAATCACAAAAACCAGCAATATCACTGTTATATATAATATATGTATAATAGCAGTTTTGTGCATTCCGTGCATAAGCATTTCTGCCAATTCCACAGCCAGGGCAGATGAAACTCACATCAGAAATAAAGAGAAAGTCAATGAAGACATGGTTTACGAATACACTTTGACCGACTTCAATCGTGCCAAAGAGATAATGAAAAAGTTGCGCCACGAGGCAAAACTGCCAAAATACAGGCTGAATATGGTTGAGGGCGACTTGTATTTCAATAGAGGAAAATATTTTGAGGCATTGCAACTATACAAGAGAGTTTATCACGACAAATCAATAGAGAAGAACGACAGCATTCAGAACGAAATGCTCAGAAGACTTATCTTCTGCAACGACAACATACACAACAATAACAACATGCGCTACTATGCCAACCAACTCCTTTTAAAATCAACTGCGAATGGCAACATATCAATGGAAGCAGTAGCCCTATTTGCACTTGGAAAAATAGAGCATTTCAGAGGAAAGAAGAAAGAAGGCATAGGCAAGATGATGAGAGCTATAGAACTGACCCATCAATCTGCATCAAGGGTTAAGATTGACCAACTTTACTATTTCTATATTTCGCTGATTGAGATTCTTCAGAAAGATGGCGACAACAGGAAAGGACTCAGCTTGCTGTCGAGGCTTGAAAAGATACTAAATAGCGAGAAAGACGAAAGCGGAAAACCAATAAACCATCTGTCAGACAGCAGATATAAGGACATATATGCACACTATGCCGTATTGCTACACCGCATGGGTGAGAACGAGAAAGCAAAAGAATACTACTACTGTTTCCTTTCTATCGGCAACGATGAGCTATACGACTACGATTGCATCATGCCCTATATGGTTTCAGCTGGACATAATGACAAACTGATATCTTTTGCAAACCAGCGCATGAACTATCTCCGCCAGCAAGACGACACTTTAGGCTACGACATGACTTCTGCATATGAGTCGCTCGCCAACGCATATATGGCTAAAGGCGAATACCTGAAGGCTGCAAATGCATTTTCGATTCTAAGAAAGATTGTTGACAACATCAGGAATACGGAAGAGATTAGCGCAATTAACGAACTGACTTCTAACTATGAGTTGCACGACAAGGAAATAGAGATGGAAAGGAAAAATGCCCGCACAATAATCATTAGCATCTCTGTGATAGCACTTATCATCATAGCGGCTATTTCGGTAATAGTTTTCCGCACCAGAAGACACAACCGGCTTATTACATACAAGAACAGGGCTATGGCTGAAACTATTGACGACCTCATGCAGTATAAACAACAACTCTACGAAAAAGAACGAAATGAGCTGAAAAAACAGCCTATTTGTGTGGAGGAATATCAGTGTGACGATGACGACTGCGACACTCAACGACTGCTGTTTGAGCGAATAAGGCACGAACTGATAGAAAACCAGCTCTACTTAGACTGCAACTTGTCGCGCGAAACGCTGCTTGAACGATTCAAAATACCAAAAAACAACTTTTCTGTGCTGTTCAAGCACTATGCAGGAACAACCTATACTAAATTCATTAACGACCAGAGACTGGACCATGCGGTAAGGCTTCTGCACGAGCAGCCAAACTACACAATAGAGGCGATAGCGAGCGAAAGCGGCATAAACTCAGTAAACACTCTCTACAAACTATTCTCACAAAAATACGGAATGACTCCTAACGAATACAGAACTGCACACATGAACAGTATGTAATCGTTAAGAAAAATAAAATTATTGATTAACCAGTCTGCAAAAGACAGTTAAAATTTTTCTCCAAGAAAACTTTTGTTCTAGAGAAAAAACAGAAGCTGTTTTCCCATTTGGCACGCATCGGAATGTAAAAAAGCGTTTATTTGTTAATCAATCGGCTTAAACTTTGTGAACAAGCATGAGGAACGATTTTGCGAAAGGTGTCCTTTCGCGATGCAAAACGTGGCATATGACCATGCAATATGTGGCATATCGCAGTGTCAAAGGTGCCCTTTCGCAGTGCGAAAGGATACCTTTGACTTTTTTAACACTTACGAATTTTTCGACGAAAGCTATAATGCTCTGGTTTATAACGAGTTGTGAAAAACACCAATAAAGTTCCAAATTACGGGCAATTTTTCAAAAAGAAATTTTCAAGCTGAAAATAACGCAGCCATTCGACGATTCTATTCTTTAATGACTGTTAATTAATAAGCTGTAAGATGCTTTTCTATTGCAAAAAGCATAAGCTGGAAAAATAAACAGCAAATGGTGTCTTTTATCAGCTGGCAACATAAATTGCAGGCAAAAAGAACATGAAATGAAAATAAAAAACAATTCAAAACCATTTTGCAGGGAAATGCCTAAAACAGGCGATTATGACTTTTCTTCATAATCAAAATGACAATTCTTAATAAATGGGCAAATAGTTTTTTGTGATTGACATTTACTTATATTGTATCTTTGCGGAGAAAATAATTAAACATTGTATATTATGCGAACAATCACAACTATCAAGAAAGTGCTGGCTATGCTGCTTTGCATATTCGGCATTACTACGATCAACGCTCAGACTGATACTGAGCTGATTCTTTACGGAAATCAAGACAACACAGAAGCAATAGAAAGAAATGCTGTCAGTGGGCATACACTTGACATAACAATAAACGGGAAATACGAGAAAAATACATGGTATGTGTTTTGTATTCCTTTCAACATAACAGAAATTAAGGCAAAGGCTGCATTTGGACAAAACGTAAAAGTTGAGGAGTTTAAAAGCATAGAATATTCTGAAGACGGATACTCTATAAATTTCGAGAAGGCAGCACCTGTTTCGGATGGCACTATGTTCGGATCTATACTTATTCAGGCTGGAAAACCATATCTTATATATCCTACGAAAAATGTAGAAAATTACGAGTTTAGTGATGTTGCCATCACTGCTACTACACCAGAAACCGTAACAATAGAAACAGACGGAAAGACATTCGGTTTCAATGGCTTGTTCTCACCAATGAATGTTGGCGAAAATGCATCAAACATACTGATGAAAGCAGAAGGCAACACTCTGAAACAGCCAGAAAACGGAGAATCAATAAACGGACTGACTGCATACTGGCAGATTCCAACCGACACAAAGATAAAAGACTTAACAATTGACGGCACATCTACATTTGACGTTGAAGAAAGCGCACCCGCAGGAGAACCATCATTGGAAGTAGAAGAAAAATTATTTGAACTCTGTGAGGGATTTGTAGGACAAACAACTCTTATGGGTAAAATACATGTGAAGGCTATGAATATGCCAAGCCAGACAACTATAGAGATTACTGGTGCAAACCGCGACTGCTTCACGACATCTGCAACAACAATAGCAGCAGGAACAAGCGAAATGGATATTGAGGTTTCCTATGTACCAAACGCTATTGGGCAGCACAAAGGCAACTTGCTGATTGACTGTCAGGAACTGCCACAGCTGTCGGCTACATTCCCACTTTCAGGCATTGCCATTGATGCAGACAATCCTCCTGTAATTACAGCAGAACCAGCTGAGACCGAAGAGTTTACAGCCAACGTTGGAGATAATCAAGTGCAGACAATAAGCATTAAGTCGGAAAATGCTGCCGACTATGTCTATATTCGCACAGAAAAGGCAGAAGTCTTCACCATAAGCTCAAGCATGATGGTAAGAAACATGACCCAAGACCTGAATATAACATTCACTCCTAAGAAAGAAGGAGAATATACTGATGCTATAATTATAACGACCTACGGTGCGGAAACTCTTCGCATACCAGTAAAGGGAATAGCAACAGGTAACAGCCCTATTAGCGAAAAAGAGGGTGACGAACTGAAGCTTGACACGACAAATCCTCTGAAACTGATGTTTGAAGGGTTTGACAATGGAACTCACAACAAGCCTCTGCAACTGGCTGGATGGTGCAACGTAGCCGAAGAAGGAACACGAGCATGGTGGGGATACACATTCCCTGAAAGCGACATTTCTGCGGGAGAGAAAGTTGCAAAGGTTACTCCTTACGACTCAAAGGTGGAATATGGTGAAGAAACACCTTGCAAGATGATGCTCATTACTCCAGCACTCGACTTTAAGAATGCAGACTCTAAACTGTTCACATTCAGTGTAAGAGGCGACTATCTGAGCGACAACCAGACAGACATGCTGCAACTCTACTATCTTGACAACGAAGGCGGAGAAGTTTACAGCTCGCCTGTTGCAGGATTCACAATGCCATCAACAGCCGACGAGAGCGGCAAGTGGTTTGACTATCAGATCGACCTTGAGGGTCAGGACCTGGCAGACGTATTTTTCATGGGATTCGTTTTCAGCAGCCATCGTGGTGCTTCAAACACTGCAACTTACTATATTGACAACGTGAGCTATGGACGAACAGACCTGCCAATGATTACTCCATCGGTTAAGGAAGTTGCATTCGTAGCAATAAACAACGAGACTCAGACTTCTGACGAAATAGAAGTGGCAGCAGCGAACCTAACAGACCCAATCACTCTGACTGTTGACGGAGCTAACAAGAGCAGATTTTCTCTCTCTAAGAGCGAACTGCCAACTGATGGAGGCAGCTTCACTGTAGACTTTGTTTCTGACGAAATTGGTGTTCACGAGGCATATATAGTCCTCTCGTCAAAAGGCGCAGCCAACAAGATGATTAAACTGACAGTGAACAATACGACAGCCATCAGCACAACTGAAAACGGCAATAATGACGAAGTTGTGGCAGAATATGACTTGCAAGGACGAAAGATAAACGGCAATAACGCAGCAAAGGGAATCAGAATAGTGAAGACCAAGAAAGGCGTTAAGAAGATTGTGAAGTAACAAGTTGAAACTTTTTCATAAATTCATATATATTTAAGGAATCTTCCTTTTTCTCGGTTTGTTTTTTTAAACTAAGGGGCCGATGGATTGCATAGCGGTGCATTTCCATCGGTTTTATTTTGGCTTAATGGCTAATAATGCCTCTAAAGACACAAAGAATCAATCACTATCTGCACGGCAGACAATGAAATGCAAATAAGAAAAATAACGGGAAAAGAAATCAGAAAGCCTCTCTGTATTTGCCTTCCTCCTTGTCGTTGAGCATTGACAAATAGGAATTGTAGCGGCTCTCTGCTATGTAATGTTCTTCAAGTGCTTTTAGTACGGCACAGCCTGGCTCATGCGTGTGTGTGCAGTTGTTGAATCGGCAATCCTTAGAGAAATAGAAAATGTCGCGGAAATAGCCAGATAGTTCTTCAGGTTCCATGTCGAAAGTTCCGAAACCCTTTATGCCAGGTGTGTCAATAGCCCATCCTCCAAATGGCAGACGCAGCATTTCACTGAAAGTAGTAGTATGCATTCCTGTGTTGTGAGCATCGCTTATTGCTGCCGTCTTAAGCTGTACGCCAGGAATAAGTTTGTTGAGAAGCGTAGACTTTCCCACTCCACTATTGCCACTGAAAAGGGTAATCTTGTCGCGGAGCATGTCTCTCAGCTCGTCTATTCCGTCGCCCTTCTCTGCGGAAATGGCGCGACACTCATAGCCGACATTATCATATAAATCAATCATCATCTGCTGATAGCGCAGTTCGTCATCGTCAAGCAGGTCGGTTTTGTTGAAAACCAGCACAACAGGAATGCGGTAGGCTTCGGCAGAAGCGAGAAAACGGTCGATGAAAGTAGTGCTGGTTTGCGGATAGTTTACGGTAACGACAAGAAATGCCTGATCTACATTTGCTGCAAGAATGTGGCTCTGTTTTGAGAGATTTTGCGACTTTCTGATAATCCAGTTTCGGCGGTCTTTTATCTCGGTGATAAATGCAACAGCCTGCTCTGGACTGACTTTTATCTCAACCCTGTCGCCTACAGCCACAGGATTTGTGCTACGAATGCCGCGCAGACGAAAGTTTCCCTTAATCTTACAGTCAATAGTCTGACCATCATCAGTCAAGACAGTATACCAACTTCCAGTGTTTTTAATTACAAGTCCTGTCACTTACTTATTTTATGATTGACGATTGATTATTAAAAGTTATAATAATTGGCAACTGATATGCAGAGCAATTATTCAGTTGCCAATTATCTTTTTACTAACCGTTCTATATTAAACAGTCATGATTTCCTTATTCTTAGCCTCAAGCAGTTCGTCTACTTTCTTGATGTACTTATCATGAAGTTTCTGCAATTCGAGTTCGGCATCCTTCTCATTGTCCTCAGAGAGTCCGTCTTTTATGGCTTTCTTTAACTTGTCTTTGACATCGCTACGAACATTTCTGATTTCAACTTTTGCCTTCTCGCCAATCTTGTTGCACTGCTTTACGAGGTCACGACGACGTTCTTCTGTAGGCTGTGGAATACCCAGACGGATAATCTCGCCATTGTTTTCAGGAGTAATGCCTACATCACTGTCCATAATGGCTTTCTCAATATCGCGAATTGCCTTCTTGTCCCAAGGCTTAATTGCTATTGTTCTTGCATCAGGGCAAGAAACATTTGCAACTTGGTTAAGAGGCACCATCTGTCCATAACTCTCTACTCTCACACCGTCGAGAATTGCAACATTGGCACGTCCTGCACGAATGCGAGCTAATGATTCTTCTAGAAAGAGAGAAGCCATCTGCATTCTCTCCTCACTCTCACTCAGAGTAGCTTTTACGTCTATCATATTGTCATTAAATTTAATTTCTGTTGACAAATTTACAGTTTTTCTATGAATTACACAACTATTAGCGGAAAAAACAATAAAAATAGCATATAAGTGACTAAATAATATATGAAATGAAAGCATATACTGCTTTGATTTGCCAACTAAACATGAGATTCCCTAGCCGTTGCACTCAGAATGGCGGTTTCCGTATGCGGAAACGTAAATTCATAAAGGCGATGCTTGATGCTCCCTATCTGCCAGCGTTGATTGAAAAGCTAAAGGAAAAGCGCACAGAGAAGAAAAAAAAGCAATCAGTAGTAGAGGTGCTGAGTAAGCAAGTCAGATATTTTCTCCAACCAAATACGGTCAGTTTCGTCGAAAGTTCCAATCTCTTTGCTGTCAATATCAAGAACTCCAACAACCTCGCCTGATTTATTATATATTGGTACGACGATTTCAGAACGCGACAAGGAACTACAAGCTATATGCCCAGGAAACTCCTCTACGTCTCTTACTACTTGAGTCTTTTGTTCTTTCCATGCTGTGCCACATACACCTTTGCCATACTTTATATGCATACAAGCCACTGGACCTTGAAATGGTGCAAGTCTAAGTTCTTCATTTCTAACCATATAAAAGCCTGTCCACAAGAATCCCATCGCCTCATGAAGCAATGCAGCGACATTGGCAAGCACACTCATTTCTTCGTCTTCGCCCTCAATAAGCGAAGCAATCTGCCTATAGATTAAATCGTATTTTTCTTCTTTTGCTGTCATAATTGTGCAAATTTAATAAAAAATCATCCTACAAAGGAAAAAATCATAGTCATATTTGCCATTTAAATAAAAATACTTTATCTTTGCCGTATGAAAACATTAAGAATACTTTTTATAGCTATTGTTGCTGCAATAGGAATGCCAGCAATGGCTGACGACTATGAGACGCTAACCGTAAGCCTCATAGATGGAAGTGAAATAGAAACAAGTTTATTTGATTTTAATGTCATTAAATTTGAAAAAGGCAATATGCTTTTCAATAACGGCGACCAGACTGTAAAAACCTTTGACATGAAAACATTGCACAAAATGTATTTCAAGACAAACGGAACATCTATTGAAGGAACAGAAGCTGGCGAAAACGCTGAGGGCATTGCCATATTCACCACTTCGGGACTGAAGGTTGGAACGTCAGTTAACGACTTGCAGAAACTTCCTCGCGGAATATACATAATCCGTCAAGGAGAGATTGCCAAGAAAGTCATGCTCAAATGATGTTGTGAAGTTTTAAGTACATAAGTTTATGAAATGGTAAGTTTATGAGTTTAACATTTATAGACTAAGCAACTAAAGAAGACTAAGACTTATAAACCAAAGTACCAAGGAACTTAAAAACTCATAAGCTTATAAACTAAAACTATCACAAACCAACTAATAAAAAAAGAAGGAACCGACATAGTTGTCAGAGTTCCTTCTTTTTTACATGTATTATATTAACTTAAAGATTCCTTAGAAATAATAAGCTAAACCAATCTGCCATGTGTTAGCCTTTACGTTTGGAGACTTAATGCCTGCTGCTTCAAGAACAGACTTGCCTGCATTCAGGAAGTTGAGTTCGCTGGTCTTGCCACAAGCTAAATTGTAGTTAGCTGTAACCTGCAAGTGGTTGATAAGCATAACACCAACACCAAAGTTAAGACTGAAGTTTGAACTCTTCATATCCCACTCTGCAATGTTTTTCCAAATCTTTGTCTCTTTATCACCAACATTGAAACCGAACTGTGGACCTGCAAATACGAATGCTGAAGCCATGTTGCCAAGTCCGAAACCATAGCGAAGGTTGATAGGAATAACAACCTGTTGCATCTTCAATGTATTGTCACCATAGAGTTCCATGTCTGCATTAAGTTCGCTGTACTTGTAAGTACTCTTAACCTTAGCCTCACGCTGGTCGTAGAGAACAGAAGCATCAACACCTAAGCCTACTACTGGGAGAGTGAAGTTAACAGTAGGACCAATGAAGAAACCTGTACGATTCTTAGAATCGAGCATGTCAGCATCATTAGAGAAAGAGAAACTTGATAAGTTTACACCACCCTTTACACCAAACTGAATCTGAGCATCTGCTGGTTGAGCAAACATCATGGTAGCAGCAACTACTGCTAATGTAAATAACTTTTTCATACGCTAATTGTTTTTGTTATTAATAATTGTTTTATTCTCAAGGATTTCAAGGGCTTTGACTTTCACATCAAAGGCCTCGAAACCAATGGAAAGTTCTATATTAGTGGCGCTGACGGCGCACAGAAACACGAGGCGACGAACCAGAAGACGAGCTGCTGCGCTCACGGCGAGGCTTAACAGAAGACTTTCTGCTTGAAGAAGAACCGCCAGCACGACGATTACGAACAGACTTCTTGCCCTTTGCCTTCACATCGTTAGCAGAAATGCTGTCAAGAGAATCAGCTACGGCTTTATTTCCGTATATGTTCTTCTCAAACTCTTTGAGTTCTTCCTCAATTCTCTTCTGCTCTTTAGCCATAGCAGAGTCAGTAGGACAATACTGAGCAAGCGTTCTGCCAAGCATATTAGTAGTCTTGTAAATCTTACCTTTGTAGCGATTCATCGTAAAGTAATCGTCAACACTCATAGTAGCAGCATTGTTCAGATTACTTGTCATAATGGTCTGCTTTGCAAGGAAAGGCGCAACATCATCATACTTCACCCAGAACAAAGGATAAGGAGTGCCGCCATCGCCAAAATCATCTTCACGAATCATTATCGGACAGAGTGCAATAACCTTACGATGGAATGTTGAAGTTCCTTGATCATAATATGCGCTCTCCTTCAGATAATATCCTTTAACCTCAGCAGAAGGAATATCGCTATTGTCAATATGAACACGACCATTATTGACTTCATAGTATATGCCGAAGTTATCCAAGAAAGCCTTTTGCTTTATTCGGTTAGCCTCATCGAACACTTCATTACCGTCAATGCGGTATTCATAGGCATCAATACCTCCGTTCTTGCTGCCACGCATCATCAGTTTAAACAAGTTAGAGAACAAGTTCATCTGAGTACCTACAGGCTCTACAGGGTAGTAAAGTCCAGCATTGGCATCGTCGGTAAGGTCTAACTGCCTATAGATGTCGCGACGCCACACTACATCTTCCGACATTGGAGCCGTTGTTGGAAAATCTAACCGTGCACGTGTTGTCATATTGTCGGCATTTGACTTCTTTTGTTGTTGCGCCTGCTGGTTTCTGCGAGCCTGAGGCTGTGCTGAAATAGTCTGGGCTGCACATACAACAATCAATAAGAACAATATTTTTTTCATATCCTTTTAAAGCTTTTATCTTTTAGTTACGTCTTCGCTACATTATTATATATATAGGCTGTCACATTATCTCACGATTACTTCACGATGACTTCCATAGCCTGAGGCAGGTTTCGGGTAAGTCCGTCTGGTCCAACTGCCTTCACTCCGCGAACATAGAAACGCTTGTTGCGAGACAGTTTTCGGAACTGATCTTTCTGACGCTCAGAGAAGTGTGCGCCATTTGACGCAAGCGGAACAGCATTACCCATATTGTCATAGAAGATTGTCTCAAAACTTATCACCTTAAACTGAATGTCGAGCAATCCGTCGTCGATTGCAGCACTAAGTGTATTGACGCCCATGAGTGCAGCCTTGCTCATGCCTCCTCCCTTGAAACGGTCGGAGCCTAAAGCAATATAAGCTGTTGGGTCTGGCAATTTGCGCACCTTAAAAGTTACATGTCCCATCTGGCGCGACTTGCCTTTATCGTTTGCAACAACTGTGAATACAACATCCTTGCCGACAGCAGAAGGTACTGCTACATACTTGCCATTTCCAAGAGATTTCAGACTTCCGCCGCTCATTGATACTGATACAGCATTCTGAGGAACGCCAGGAACACTGACACTCATCGGGTTGTTGAATCCAGCATACAAGACATTCATCATGTCGGCAGCGACAGTTGCTCCTGTAGGTGCAGGAATAACGGTATATTTCTGAACGAAGTCACGACGAAGCATATCGCCAGAGCCATTACGCACATTTATATATCCGCTAAACTGATGCTCTCCTACTCCACCTGCGACAAACGAATACTTGCCAGTAGACGAGTTGATACGCTGTCCGTTTACAAATATTTCAGGATGCTGAGTAGTATCTACGGCAGCCATGACAATACTTGCATTGAACTGTTCGCCAGGATATAGCGTTGTTTTCTCAGGAATGACAAAAGCATCGAGTTTGTTCACACGAATATCCTTCATGTCGATATTAGCAACCAATGTATGCAGCACTTCTCCTTCTGCATAGCGTATGTCGCTCTGGAATTTGGATAGAAGTGTCACAGCAGCAGCCACAGGCATCTGTTCAAACATATACTGTTCCCAGTTCTTGCCCATAGTCATTGCATTCTTAGGCAGTTTGGTAGACAAGTTGCTTGCAATAATCTTCTTCTGGTCTTCGTCAGTAATCATACTGAGAATGAACTCTCGATATCTGTTTATAGCCTCGAAAAGCTTGTGTCCTTTGCCTTTACCAGGCGCAAGCATCACCTGGCTTGCAGCTTCGAGGTCTTCTTTGTTTCTAATATTCTTTATGTCAGCATTCTTTCCGTCAGCCTCACGAACAATAGCCAGTTTCAGCTCTTCTGCAAAATTGTAGATAGAGTCGCTCATGCGCTTAACCTGTGTGGCTTTGTCAAACCATGCTTTAACCTTTTCAGGATTATGCTTCATCTGTTCCTCGAAGTCACCATACATGGCAAGATTCTCTTTCGACGAGTTGGCAGTTGTCCTGTCAAGACTCTCGCCTACGATAGAGAAGCCATTGAGCACTTCGGTGGAAATGTTCAGCGCAAGCATAGCCATAAGAACCACATACATGAGGTTAATCATCTTCTGGCGCGGGCTTACAGGTCTTTTCTTTATAGCCATTTTCTAAATTTCTTATTATTAACGTTTCGTAAACTGCGTATCCTTAATCTGCATGAAGGATTAAGCAGCAAACTGTTTAGATTGCCTATCCGACTATTCAATGTTCTCTACAGGTGCCGCTCCTGGAGCAGCTGCACGCATATTGACAGTCATTGCCTCAATCATTCGAGCATAAATCTTATTGAGTTGCTCAATCTGCTGTGCCATCCTACGTGTCTGTTCGTTGATTTGGTCGATAGTTCCAATCTGCTGACTCGCACCCTTAAGCTGCATTTCGTAAACCTTGCAGATACCTGTAAGTGTACGGTTCAGGTTTTCCATTTCTTCGCTGTCGCGTGTCAGACGCTGGCTTTGGTCGCTCACCTTCGACAACATCTCGGTGAGTTTCTTCAGTTCCTCAACATAGTTGCCTGTCACTTCAGCCATTTCTGGAGCAACCTGCTGCTGTTGAGAAATCCAAGCTCCACCCTGAACTGCTGCGGCAACAGCTTGTCCACCTTCAATGCTGACACCTTCTGTAGCAACGCCCTCTCCATCAGCCACTGCAGGTGCACCTGCACCAGAACCTCCGATGATGATAGTGCCTCCGCCTAAGCCGCCTTGAACAACAGTTGGAGCAACTTCTGCTTCAGTGTCGTCAACATTTTCATTTTCTTCTTCCTTTTCATCATTAAATACATGAGTAGGCAGGTCCTTTCCGTCGGCAGTCTTGTCAAACGGACGGTCGAATGCTGCAAGGAAGAACACAACAACCTCAGTACCCATACCAAGGAAAAGCATGAAGTTGGCACCTGGTATGTGGGTCAGTTTGAAAAGTGTACCCAAGATTACGATTGATGCGCCCCAACTGTAAGCATAATTCAAGAATGTCTGTCCAGGAACGCTATCCATCCACTTTTGCAGACGGTAGACGAAATTAAATTTGCTATATTCTGTCATTATCTTTTACGCTTTGATTGTTTCTGTTTTGTACTTTGTGAACTTGCTAAACTTCTGACGCATCGGAATCCGATGTAGCTTCGCGGCTGATTCTGATATTCCCATGTGCGCCATGCTGAGCGGATGTAAGACTCTGGGTCTTTCCACGAGCCTCCGCGAACACTCTTTTTCTTCAGCCTGTAAGGGTCTTCCTTAGCAGCGTTATACTTCAGCTGAGGATTAAGGTCGTTCATAGCGTCAACACCAGCCTCAGTATAGATAGTACTTGTCCATTCAGCCACATTTCCAGCCATGTCGTAGAGACCGTTAGAGTTTGACGAGTAGATTCCAGTCCTGCTGGTTATCAGGTTTCCGTCTTTGGTATAGTTACCTCTGTCGGGTTTGAAGTTGGCATAGAAACATCCGTCGCCACTCTTCACCTGCTCGTTCTCCCATGGGAACTCGTTACCGTCTTTTCCTCTTGCTGCATACTCCCATTCTGCCTCAGTAGGCAGGCGATATCGCTGTATATATCTTGCCTCGCCTCCGAGTCCTTTCAGCAAATAGTCAGTACGCCAAGCGCAGAAAGCATTTGCCTGCTCCCATGTAACTCCCACTACAGGATATTCATTATAGGTAGGATTGCTGAAATAGTTTCGCATATACATCTCGTTGTCGGAGTTGCGGAAGTCGTTAACCCAGCAAGTTGTGTCTGGATATACATTTACTATATATGTGTTCAGGAAGTCCCACGGCCCCGTTAGCTGTCGGTTGATAGTCTCGCGCACGATGCGTCCTTCGTCGTCGATGTATGCCGTATCCTTAGAAATCATCACAACCTCGTCCATATCTACAGGCAGGTCGGTATTAAGATTTCTTTCGGCAGGATTAAGTCGGTTGCGGCGTAGAGCAGCAGCAGTATAGTCGTAGATCTCATAGCGATAGTTCATCTGACTTGCATCAAGCAGTTTCTCGCCAGTTACAGGGTTTGTAACATAGAGGCTCTCTATAGCCCTTTGTTCATCCTCATTTGGCTTTCTTGGAAGTTGCTTCTTCCAGTTCAGATGAGGAGTGACAGGGTCGCCATTCTTATCTTCAGTTATCATATAAGTCTCGTCGCCGCCGTAAGCAGGGTCAGCCAGACGAGTTCTGAGTATAGAATCGCGCACCCAGTAGACGAATTGCTTATACTCAGAGTTTGTCACTTCGGTTTCGTCCATCCAAAAACCATCAACAGAGATGTCTTTCACAGGAGTTTCCTTTCCCCAGAGACTATCTTGCTTGTCAATTCCCATGCGAAGGAATCCGCGCTTAATCATTGTCATGCCATAAGGCGTCGGCTCTGAGAAGCCCTTTCCGCCTCCAACACCAACGACTTCACCACCTCTTCCAGATGATGTTGCCGATTTGCCACCGAAACAACCAGTCAGCACGACTGCGGCTACAGCGCAGATGATGATGATATTTTTTTTCATTTCGTTATTTTGTTTTTTTATATTTTTCCTCTTTAAGTCTAATAAAACCATTTTGAGTATTCACTTGCCAACTTGTCTGTCAACTCGTTTCAGAGTATTCTGACACTCTTATGCTTGTTTTTTCCTTTCTTCGTCAGGTTGATGTCTGTCTGATAACCTATTAGCAGTTCATGACTTCCATTGCCTGGATTTATGGCCGAAGTGTACATTTCGTAACTATAGCCTATGCTGATGCCATGAAACAAGCCACCAATGTAGGCAGTGACGCTATTCGTAGGACTCCATCCCAAACCAGCATACATTTTTCTTTTCTCATGAGTGTATTGCACTCTGGCTGTTATATCACCCCTATAGCCCACTCCGTCATATCTTACAATGGCAGAGGGGTGTATAGTTAAAAACGGATTTCTTAACTTAATATTGTATCCTGCGGTCAAATAATATGAAGGATTTATCTTCAATTCGTTTGTTTCACCTAATTCTATCTTCGGCGCATTGATGTGCTGAGCCGACACACCGACATACCATGCGCCATGCGTATAATAGAGTCCTGCACCAAAATCGACCGAGTTTCCGTCTACTTCGGCATTTGAGAATGCAGGGTCACTGCTGTCTTCCAAATCAATTTTTGAACCGTCGAAGTTCTCTGTGATGAGTCCGAAGTCAATACCTGTGCTGAGTGTTCCACCAAACAGGTTGAACTTGAAGGCATATTGTCCTTTCAGTCGCTGATGGGTGAACAGACCTATCTTGTCGTTCATGAGCGAGATGCCGACACCATGATAGCATTTCAGAAAATATAGCGGCATGTCTGCGGCAAAATACATTGTCTGTGGATTATGCTCGAAACCCGCAAAGTCGAGCGCGTATGCACCCGACACATTCAGCTTAGCTTCCTTACCTACCGATGCAGCATTATAATATGGTTCCATGTCCCAATAGTGACTAAAGGACACATCGTATTGCGCTTTAGCACTCAGCCCACAAGCAGCAAGTACGGCAACTAACAATATTTTCCGCATTAACACATTCTAATAACGCTATTTCCTTTTATTTATTGCATAATAAACGTATTTTTGAAAATAAAAAAATAAAAAAACGCTCTGCCGCCTATACATTTTTATATTATAGTGCGTTATTTTCATTCAAATCGAGTTATACGCCTATTCTTTTCGAAGATAATAACTGATTAAACCTGCTTTCAATTTGAAATGCAATTTTCGGGGCTGTTTTTTGACAAAAAACTGTCGAAATTTTTGTCAACCAAAACTTTCAATCTAGAAAAAGATTTGGAGGCGTTTTTCCGTTTGGCACGAGAATGAATGTGAAAAAGCGTTTATTTGTTAATCAATCGGCTTAAACTATGTGAACGGTCGTGAGAAACGAAAAAGTGAAAGGTGTCCTTTCGCGATGTCAAATGCGGCATATGACCATGCGATATGTGGCATATCGCAGTGCCAAAGGTGCCCTTTCACACTGCGAAAGGATACCTTTGACTTTTTTAACAGTTATGAATTTTGAGACAAAAGCCACAATGTGTTGATTACTAACAATTTACTAAAAACTGCGATAAACCTCCAAATACTCGCATATTTTGCAACTTCATTTTTCTAAGTCGTAAATTTTTAAGTTATGAAGGGGGTAAATCGAAGAAAAGTTGCAAAAATATGTAGGCAAAATTGCACACTTCTCAGTTGTCAAGAAAAAAGCGCTTTCAATCTGTAATGAATTTACACTTGCAAGATTATAGTTTTTACGGTTATCAGATATAAAAGAAACAATAAAACCTATACTCATGCATATAACTGTCTGAAAGATGTAAACTTATATAAAACAGTAAAGAGTAACCCGCAGGCTACTCTTTACTTTCGCATTATTAATAAATTCTTAAAAACAAGGAACTATATATTTCTATTCTTCGAAATCGTCTATTTCGTAGTCGTCTAAGTCCTCTATTTCGTCTTCGTCAATGAATATCACTTCGTCTTCGCCTTCCTCTTCCATTTCCTTTGCAAAGCGGCTCATGTCTTTATCGCGATGAACAAGCGAATCCTCCGAAACTATTGTCTGCAACTTATTACTCTCTGCATTCAGCTCTTGCCACAGGATATCCTTCAGTTCGTTAAGCCCATAGCCCGTAACTGCTGATATAAAGACAACTGGCAGGTCGTCGGGCAGAGTATCTTTCAGCATTTCTATGAGTTCCTCATCAAGCAGGTCACACTTGGTTACTGCCAACACACGATGCTTGTCGAGCATCTCTGGATTGAATTTGCGCAGTTCGTTCAGCAATATCTCATATTCTTTCTTTATATCGTCGGTATCGCCTGGAACCATAAACAGCAGGAGCGAGTTGCGCTCTATGTGGCGCAGAAATCGCAGTCCGAGACCCTTTCCCTCGCTTGCACCCTCTATAATGCCAGGAATATCTGCCATCACAAACGACTTATTGTCGCGATAGGCAACAATACCAAGCGATGGTTCCATCGTGGTAAATGGATAGTTGGCTATCTTAGGGCGGGCATTAGAAAGCGAAGAAACAAGCGTTGACTTTCCCGCATTAGGGAAACCCACAAGTCCGACATCAGCCAGAAGCTTCAGCTCGAGTATTATGGTTTTCTCCTCCATCGGCTCTCCAGGCTGTGCATAGCGCGGAGCCTGATTAGTAGGTGAGCGGAACTGGAAGTTGCCTAAGCCTCCTCGACCGCCTTTCAGCAAAAGAACCGTCTGACCGTCGTAGGTTACATCGCAGATATACTTACCCGTATCTGCATCGTAGACCACCGTTCCGCACGGAACATCAATATACTCATCCTTTCCGTTTGTGCCGTGACACTTGTCCTTTCCGCCATTGCCTCCATGCCCAGCAAATACATGTCGCTGATAGCGCAGATGGAGAAGAGTCCAGTAGTTGTGGTTTCCGCGCAGATAGATGCTACCACCTCGTCCTCCGTCTCCTCCGTCAGGACCTCCATTGGGGTTATACTTCACATGTCGCAGATGCATAGAACCCCTGCCGCCTTTACCTGAGCGACAATAAATCTTCACATAGTCAACGAAGTTTGATTCCATAAAAATAATCTTAAAACAAGGTGATAATTATATTAATTGTATAGACTGGACCACATTAGTCGCGCAACTTGTCAATGACATCGCATATATCGCCGAAGATATGGTCAATGTCTCCCTGTCCGTTTATGCGATAGTGCAGTCCTTCTTTCTCATACCAGTCGATTACTGGAGCAGTACGCTGATGATAGACTTCGAGTCGCTTGCGAGCTGTCTCTGCATTATCGTCAGAACGTCCGCTCTCCTTTCCGCGATTGACAATGCGGTCGATGAGTTCCTTTTCTGGCACTACAAGTTCAATCATTGCCGATACAGAATGGTGACGTTCAGCCAGCATGTCTTTCAGAGCTGCTGCCTGTGTGATAGTTCTGGGATATCCGTCGAAGATAACTCCCTTGTCGTCGTCGGTGTGACTGTCGTAGACTTCAGACAAGATTTTAATCATCATGTCGTCGGGAACGAGCTGACCGTTGTCGGTAAGGCGCTTAGCCATAAGCCCGAACTCAGTACCTTTACGCATTTCTTTACGCAAAACATCACCTGTTGAGATATGTCCTAAGCCATATTTCTCAACCATCAGGTCGCTCTGCGTACCTTTACCAGAGCCTGGAGCTCCGAAAATTACGATGTTTTTCATCTTGGTTCGTAGGATAATTGATTTAGTTGCTGATAGAGAATATTGATTCTTCTCATCATTAGTATTCTATTCTGATAACAAAGTATATACATCCTTAAGCTGGCGACCCTGCTGATCGTAGTCAAGACCATAGCCCACAATGAAGTCATTAGGAATGACCATTGCTACATATTCAATATCGAGTTCAACCTTAAGAAGTTCTGGTTTCTGGAACAAAGTGCAGATATGGACCGACTCAGGATTGCGAGTGCCGAGAGTTTCAATCATTCTTTTCATCGTCAGTCCCGACTCAATGATGTCTTCAACGATGATAATGGTTCTGTTGGTGAGGTCTTCGTTGATTCCTATTACCTCCTTAATCTTGCCTGTTGAGGTTGTACCCTGATAAGAAGCAAGCTTGACAAACGAAATCTCACATGGTATTGTGAGTTCTCGCATAAGGTCGGCTGCAAACATAAACGATCCATTGAGAACTGCAAGCAGTAAAGGATTCTTACCTGCCATGTCGTGGTTTATTCTTTCTGCAACAGCCTTTACGCGTTCTTTAATCTCACTCTCTTTGATAAAAGGAACAAATGTCTTGTCCTTGATTTTTATACTTTCCATAAACTTGTGTGTCAAATTTACTGCAAAAGTACAAAGAAAAAATATTTTTTACGTGTTGTTTTACAATAAAAATACAATTTATTTACCATGTTTCTGCTTTTTTCTCAAAAAATTGCTCAACTCTTATACTCGTGTGCAAGATATTTTGTAAATTTGCAACGATGAAGATTTTTACTAGCAATCAGATAAGAGAACTCGACAGATATACAATTGAGCATGAGCCAATTCGCCCCATTGACCTCATGGAGCGGGCAGCTAAGGCTTTGGCAAGGGCAATAACTGAAATGTGGGGTAACGATACGCCTGTTGTTGTCTTTGCAGGACCTGGCAACAATGGAGGCGATGCTCTGGCTGTGGCTCGTATCCTTGCAGACCAGAACTACAAGGTTTCGGTATATCTCTTCAACATAAACGACAGACTGTCAGAGGATTGTGCTGCAAACAAGAAAAGAGTAGCCGACCATAAACACATAAGGACTTTCGTTGAAGTTACTCAACAGTTTGACCCTCCTGTACTCGATGCCTCCACACTAGTAGTTGACGGTCTTTTCGGAACAGGACTGAACAAACCGCTTGCAGGAGGATTTGCATCACTCGTGAAATATATAAATCAGTCGCCTGCAAAGGTTGTCTCTATAGACATTCCGTCTGGACTTATGACAGAAGACAACACGTATAATATCCATACCAATATTATCCGTGCAAATATCACATTGTCACTGCAGATGAAGAAGCTAGCATTCCTTTTTGCCGACAACCAGCAGTATATCGGCAGACTGCGACTGCTCGACATTCGTCTGAGTCAGGACTTCATAGCAAAGACTAAGTCACAATACTCCATAATAGAAGAAAATGAGGTGAGAAAGCTGCTCATTCCGCGCCACGACTTTGAGCATAAAGGTTCTATAGGCAACGCACTGCTCATTGCTGGCAGTTACGGAATGGCGGGAGCGGCTATCCTCTCTGCCCGTGCCTGCTTGAGAAGCGGAGTCGGAAAGGTAACCGTCCACACTCCAAGAAAGAACTACAATGCTATGCAGACAGCTGTGCCAGAGGCTGTTATGCAAATGGACAGGGAAGAGACATTATTCTCTGAAGCAGTCGATGCAGAAGATTTTGATGCTCTCGGCATTGGTCCTGGGCTGGGACAAAGCGAAAATACGGCTATTGCACTTATTGCCCAATTACGCAGAACCACAGCACCTATCGTTGCTGATGCCGATGCTCTTAATATACTGGCTAACCACAGGGCTTGGATGCAACAACTGCCGAAGGGCATTGTAATGACGCCTCATCCGAAAGAATTTGAGCGGATGTATGGCAACAGATGCAATGGCGACTACGAAAGACTGGCTAAAGCTCGCGAGATGGCAGAGCACTTGCAGGCTTTCATCCTGCTGAAAGGTCACTATTCTGCGCTATGTCTGCCCGACGGAGACGTTGTATTCAACTCTACAGGCAATTCAGGCATGGCAACAGCTGGCAGCGGCGATGTTCTAACAGGCATTATAACAGCCTTGCTTTCGCGTGGATATCGTCAGCGCGAGGCTTGCATCATAGGTATGTATGTTCATGGACTGGCTGGCGACTTGGCTGCCAAAGAAGTTGGAAAAGAAAGTCTCATTGCTTCAGACATAATAAAATATCTGCCAAAAGCATTCCTGAGATTGGAAGATTAGATTTGGCTAAAATCACAAATTGAGGACTTTTAAATTTTCAATTATATAAATAGTTAACAAAAATGGGGAGTAAATATCGCGATATATATTTACTCCCCATTTATTTTTAAGTATACTAAACTTTCGTAATCTTCAGCTTCGTAGGTAATGTTGTCTTATGATAGTTTTTATTTTCAAAGGCTCTAAAACCTTTTTCAAATATTATAAATTCATAGTTTCACTATCTTAGAACATAAACAGCATAGACACACCATTCTGAGTGGGGGCAACGATAAATCGGCTGCGCTCGCCTGTCAGTTTGTCGCCAAGCCAAAAACACAGTTCCGTTGAAAGTATTCCTATGCCAGCGCCTGCAACAACATCATGCCACTCATGGCGATGTCTCACAATTCGGTCGATAGCTGTAAATGTAGCTACGCCATATCCAGCAATGCTTATCAGCGGACTCACCTTCCCATATTCCTTGTGCAGAACGGTTGCACCAGAGAATGCTATTGAAGAATGGCCTGAAGGAAAGGCGCGATTGTCTGTACCGTCGGGGCGGGTTTCATGAATAGAATGTTTAAGTGCGTAGGTTATTCCAGAACTAACAACAAACGATAGCCCTCCGTTAACGACAAATCGTTTCCAGGAACTTGCACCATCAACACCTGCAATTTTCATTGTCAGTGCCGATGCATAAGGCACATACTGCAAAATGTCGTCTGCGCCATCGCCTTTGTAAGATTTGTATTGTGCGCTACAACAAAAGGAATGAAAAACAAAAAGGAATAAAACAAGAGTTGTTCTCATGCTGTAAAACTATTATTTATGACGGTTAGCCCGCTGCTCTCTGTATTTAGCTTTCTGCCTTGCACTGCCCGAGCCGTGAGCACCTGTTATATACTTTTTCTTCTTGGCTTTGGTTTTCACCTTGCCAGAATCGGCGTTGTCGGTTTTCTTCTTCTTGAAAACCATTCCGCTCATGATGATGTCGTCGATGTCGCTCATATCTTTTTTTATAAGAGTCTGATGCCATTAGGACAAGATATGCTCTAATGACACCAGACTATGGTTTTAATGATGGAAAAGTCTAACTCCTGTAAATGCCATAGCAATGCCATATTTGTCGCAAGTCATGATGACATGGTCGTCGCGGACACTGCCTCCAGCCTGAGCAATATACTCCACTCCACTCTTGTGAGCACGCTCTATGTTGTCGCCGAATGGGAAGAAAGCATCGCTGCCGAGTGCAACCTTCTGGTTCTTTGCTATCCACTCTTTCTTTTCTTCCATTGTAAGCACTTCAGGGCGTTCCTTGAAGAACTGCTGCCAAGCACCATCTGCCAACACGTCGTCGTGGTCTTCGCTTATGTAAATGTCAATAGTGTTGTCGCGGTCAGCCCTTCTGATGTTGTCAACAAAAGGCAGGTTCATCACTTTTGGATGCTGGCGCAGCCACCATATATCAGCTTTGCTGCCAGCAAGTCGTGTACAGTGAATACGGCTTTGCTGTCCTGCACCAATTCCTATTGCCTGTCCGTCTTTGACGTAGCATACAGAGTTGCTCTGAGTATATTTCAGAGTGATTAAGGCAATCATAAGGTCGCGGCGTGCTTCCTCGCTGAACTGCTTATTCAGAGTTGGTATATTTTCAAACAGCTTGTCATCGTCGAGCCTTACTTCATTACGGCCCTGTTCGAAAGTGATACCAAATACCTGCTTGCGTTCTATTGGCTCAGGTTTGTAGTCAGCATCTATCTTTATTACATTATATGTGCCCTTGCGTTTCTCACGCAATATTTCGAGAGCCTCTTCTGTGAAATCGGGTGCAATTACTCCGTCGCTCACTTCGCGCTTTATGATGAGTGCAGTAGCCTTGTCGCATGGTTGACTCAGGGCAATGAAGTCGCCATAAGAGCTCATGCGGTCGGCACCTCTTGCTCTTGCATAGGCACACGCTATAGGCGAAAGCTCTATAGGCAGGTCGTCAACGAAATAAATCTTCTTCAGCGTGTCACTTAGAGGCAGACCCACAGCAGCACCTGCGGGCGAGACATGCTTGAACGAAGCAGCCGCAGGCAGTCCTGTTGCCTGTTGCAGTTCCTTCACAAGCTGCCAAGAGTTGAGCGCATCAAGGAAGTTTATATATCCAGGACGGCCGTTTAGCACTTCAATAGGCAGTTCTCCGCTATCCATGAAGATGCGCGATGGTTTCTGATTAGGATTACATCCATACTTTAAACTAAGTTCTTTCATATTTTTCTCTTCTTATATCTTTGTTTTTAAGTTCTCAGATTCGAGCGTTGAGTCTTTAGATTAAATAATGAGTCTTTAGAGCGAAAATGAACTTTACAATTCAAAAACATATAACTCTAACCAAGATAAACTCTATTCAAGTTTCGCAACTGTTCAACTTATTTAGGTTATAAGGTCTTAAGACTGTAATGTCATGAGGCGAAGTTGACATCTTGTGATACGGAATGCTGCATAATCACCTTATAGCCAAAGCTCTCCGAAAGCCGTAAAAACCTTACTAAACTGAATCTTGCGAAAGCTTACAACCTTGTTTTTCTTTGTGCAAAGATAGAGAAAATAATTGAGAAACATTAACATCTTGCAATATATTTATCCTTTCATGCGACAATTTGGAGAAAAAACGCTAACTTTGCACAAAACATTTTTCTGCATGATGACTGATAAAATAAACAACATTTCCCGCTATTTCAACCTGTTTCCCGACATGGAGGAGAAACGGATTATTGTCAATCAGATAACAAGCGGAGCCGTTTTCAGAGGTGCTAACGTCTGGGTATTGGTGTTCGCCATACTCATTGCCTCGCTCGGACTCAACGTCAACTCTACTGCAGTCATCATAGGTGCCATGCTCATTTCACCACTCATGGGACCTATCATAGCAATGGGGCTTGCCGTTGGAACTAACGACTTCGACCTGTTTCGCCAGTCGTTTAAGAACTTTGCCGTAGCAACCATAGTGAGCGTAGTGACTGCCACAGGCTTTTTCCTCATCTCTCCCTTCGGTGAAGCACAGTCAGAACTGATAGCGCGCACATCGCCTACACTCTACGACGTGCTTATAGCCTTCTGCGGCGGAGCAGCAGGCATAGTTGCACTCTCCACACGCGACAAGGGCAACGTCATTCCAGGAGTAGCCATAGCCACAGCACTCATGCCACCCCTATGCACCGCTGGCTACGGACTTGCATCGGGCCATTTCCTCTATTTTCTCGGAGCCATCTATCTATATTTCATTAACACCGTCTTTATCTGCTTCGCAACAATCGTTGGAGTAAGACTGATGAAATTCAGACGAAAAGCATTCCTCAACGAGAAAGTGGCGCAGAAAGCTAAACGCTATCTACTTTCCGTAGTGATACTCACCATCATCCCAGCCGCCTACATGACCTATCACATTGTCAGCGGCAGCATATTCAACCGCCAGCTTGCTCAATTCGTGAAAGAAGAAATGAGCCAAAGCGGAACACAAATCATCAGATATGAAGCTGATCGCAAAGCGAAAACCGTCAGAATCGTAGCCGTAGGCAAGGAGATTATGCCGAATGCCATACAGCAGGCTCAGCGACAACTCTCCCACTACGGCATGAAGGGCTACAGCGTTGAGGTGATTCAAGGAACATCCACCGACAGCATCCTCCAGCTTGCCAGCAACGAACACAATAACATAAAGGTTCACGACAACTATACAAGGACCATACAGCAGCAGGCACTCGTAATAAAAGAACTGGAGAAGGAACTGGATATCTACAGAAAGCAGAAACGCATGAGCCGTGAACTGTCTCGCGAAGTGGAATTCGTCTGCCCTGCAGTTTCTCAGCTTACCGTAAGCGAGACTACCATAAAAGTTAAGAAAGACACTATAACAACAGATAAAACCATCCCGCTCATAGTTGCAAGAGCCAAGACAAGACAACTCACTGCTGCAGAAAACGCCACTCTGCAGAAATGGCTCAGAGTGAAGACAGGTTCAGACTCTGTGCAAATGGCATGGCAATAGCCGCAAAGCCTCCCCCACGTTGCGAACAGCCATGCCATGTACTTTCTCATTCAGCCCAAACAAGTTTCAATAGCAGCCAATATTTTCGTCACTCAAGCTTTTCGTACTGAAGAATAATTGGGGTCAGTCTAAGGCAATAATCAGTTGAATGTAAATCGGGTTATGACGATATATCAGTGAAAATAGGCTTTAATGCTAAAAATTGATTTGCAAACAAAATTCCGCTAAAGTTTAGACTTAGCGGAATTTTGTTTGCGGGGATATGTTCAGAAAGACAGAAATAATGTTATGGCTCCCCACTTCTCGTCGTGCTCATCGGGCAACTTGCTGATGGTCGGTGCAGAAGAGGGGAAACCGATGTTTCCACTATAGGCTACGTCGGCGAGACGGTTGCCGTTGCTTACATAAAGTTTACAGCTGACTCCTGCCGTCATTCTTTTCAGATTATGCTTATAGGTAAGGCTTAGGGTTGAAAAACGGAAACGGCTTGCATAGTAGGCGTATGGCGTGAAGGCATGCTGAAAGTCGAGATGCTGAATGTCTTGGTTCTGTATATCCACATCGTAGGTGTGCTTGCGGGGATGCTGCCTGCCGCAGAGAGCAGCAATGCTGATTTCGCTTTTCTTGCAGGCATGACTAAAACCGATTTTGACATGTGGCGTGAGTGCAGAGTTTTCAATCATATAGCTGCCGACGCTATACTTTTCTTGCCGCGAAAAAGCGGATACGCCTGCTTGCAGGGAAAGCGCGAAGGAGCCCAGTTGCCGAGCGAGCCGCAGGGCGGCTGTTGTGCTGCTCTGGCTGTAGCTGTAGTTCTGCTGGGTATCGATGGTGCGGAAGTCGTATATATTGTTGGCCTTGTCAATGAGATATTCTTCTATTATATTCTCGTAGCCTCTGCGCAAAAGTATGTCGGAAGAGGCATGGAGGCTGACTGTCCACAACGATTTTGGCGAAAAGGTGAGGAGAACTTGCGGCTGAATTGTGCGGGTCTTCGACTCGTAGAGGTTGTAGATGTCGCTTTCTTCGGTCTGCATATTGCAGAAACTATAGGCTATGGAGGCATGGAGGCGGAGTGGCTGGATTTGCGGTGAGAGATATTGGATGCGCGCGCTGAACTGGTCAACGTAGTACATTCGCGACTTTCCGAAGAGTACAGCACTTTGGCGCACGTCGTAGAGTCCGAATCCGTAGCAGACAAAGAAACGGTCTTGCTGTCCTGGCCGCCAGTAGCGCATTTGCACATGCTGCTTATTTCTGGCATAGCCTGCATCTATAAGCAACTTATGGCGATTGAAGTCTCTGACGACTCCAAGACTGAAACGCAGCCAAGTGGTATTGGTCAGGGCACGGGGGTCGGTCGTACGATATGCCTGTTCGCCTGTGAAAGCTATTCTGCCACCAAGTGTCCACTGCTTGCCTATGCCTATGCTATAGCTGCCGTCGACATGATAGTTCTCGAAATGGAAGTCACCTCCAATGGAGTCTGTAGAGATATATGGCAGGTAGAGCTGTGGCTGACGCATTGCGCTCCATCCTATTCGCCGATGTATTCCTCTGGCATAATTGATGTTTCCAGCAAGTGTTCCGCTCGCGGGGGTTGAATATGTGGCGTATGCTCCAGTTCTGTAGTCGGTGCTCCCATTTCCCTGATACGGAAGGAAGTCACCCCTGGAAGACGCTCCCGACAGTCCTCCGTAGACAATGGAGCTGAACCGCGAAGTCGTTGTATCGCTCGTAACGATGTAATTAGTATAGGCAGGATTCTCAAATAGTTCTTTTTCGCTCTTAAGGTCAATGTCGTTATGCTGCGACTTGAATGTAAGTTCTGTAGGAGACAGTGTGACATCTATTCTGTCGAGCAGTTGCTGGGCAGAGACTTTACTGCCGAAAGAGACAGCCACAATTGAGATTATGATAATAGTCAGTTGATGCTTCATAAGTTGAAATTAAGATATAGTTCAAGTCCGAAATAAGGGTCGGTCCATTCTCGCTGGGTTATTTTTCTGCCCGACAGATATTTCGGGTTAATGTCGAGCAGTCCGTTGGCAAAGAAAGAAAGCTTTGCTCCACGGCTGAACTCCTTTGTAGCCTTTATATTCCAGAGAAAAGACACAGGTTTTTCATTACGAGCATAGTTTACAGGCAGTATGGTGCGCTTAAGATATCTATAGGTTGCATCGTTGTCTTCAATAAGTTTTCTCATGCTGTCGTCAACGATGATTCGCTGGTTGCTCATGTCTAATATTTCTTGCGGGGTATAACAGAAATTGTCTTTATACTGCGACGTGTTCATCCAGACAATCTGAAAGAAGTTAGTCACAAAGAACTTGAATCGCGGAATATGGGTATTTACCCATATATTGGTATTTAGCCTTCGATATTGATTGCGGGCATTGTTGTCGTAGATGCCTACATAGGGGTATTCCTTGCCAGCAATCTTCACATTCGGGTAATAAAAAAGAGGCAACGACGAAGAATAGTCGGTCTGATAGTAGGCTCCGTTGACTTCAAAACTTGTCTGCAATGCTTTTATCTTGGGGATTATCAGTCTGTATTCTACTCCCCGCTTAGTCACTGTGCTGCTGTTCATCACTCGTTGTGAGGTTGTGAAAAGACTGTATTTTTCGCTTATATAGTCTTCTTTTTCAGGACGTTTGTTGCTTATATCCACACCTGGGCGGAGCATAGTGTAGAGGTCGTAGGTAATTGGATAATACTCTGTGAAATACTCATAGCCTGTAGCAGAATGTTCATAGAATGCTGTAAGCGACAGGCTAAGTCCACGATATTCAGCATCCCACCCAACTTCAAACTTCCTGTTCTTGTTAGCTTTCAGGTTACGGTTAGTCATATCGTAGATGTTGGTATATGTAATAAGGTGTCGGTAACGTTCATCGTCGGTGAAGGCATTGAGCATGTAGAAGTCTTTGTAGAGTTTCTCAGGATAAAGATAGTCGAGTGTAGGCATCTTGGTTTCCTCACCATATCCAAACCTTATTGTGTTTCTGAACGACTGACCAAATGTGTATGATACATTAGTTCTAGGGTCAACAACCACCTTGTTGTGCAGCAGATAGTCGCCAGGAATGTTCATAAGCATTGAAGACCGACCGCCGAGCGACAGAAGAAACATATTGCCACTTTCGCTATCGGCGATGAAATCAGTCTGCAAGTAGGCAGCACCATTTCCCAAAGCTGGGATGGAATTGTTTGGTCTCGGGCGCATATATGAGTTGTCGTAGGGGAAAGGCGGACGATGTTCGTCGGTAATCACAGCCCCACGTCCATGATTCTTTACATTAGTATATTCCAAACCATACTGCATTTTCAGCATCCTGTGGGGAAGCAGGGTCCACCGCGAAGTGGCATTGAGTTGCATAAACAGGTTAAGCGGCTTATTGTCAATAACAAAATCGCTATAGTATTTGCCTGGCAAGTAAAGCCCCTCATGCTCACCCTCATCATAGGCAAGTGGCACATTTAAAGGTCCCGACGAGGAAATAACCATTCTGTGACGACTAATCTTGTCATGAGTGAAATCGCCAGAAAAAATCATTTCCACCTGCTCAATGAAAGGAAGTTGCAACGACAGATTACCTTTCAGCATCAGTGCTGTGCGCGAATAGTCTGCCTTGTATCGCTCATCATATTCGTAGGTAAGCTCGTCTTTCTTCATCTTGTTTGTGGTTATGGTCTGACTGAGTCTTCCGTCAAGGTCTAAGTTGTATCTGCCAATCCTTATTTTATTATTATAATAAACTTGTCCTGTAAGTCTTGAGAACTTGTCGGTTTCCTCTCGCACATCATTTATGGAATTTAGATAGTCAACACCAGCATGAAGCGTGCCCGACTTTTCTCCGAGCCGCCATCCCTTACCAGCATAGGCGAGTTTTGTCTTTAGGTCTGACTTCAGCCTTACTCGCAGTGGAGTTACTCCTCGTTTTGACGTAATGCTTATCATTCCGCTTGACAAGTTGCCATAGCGTGCAGAAGAAATGCCTTGCGTAAATTCAATGCTCTGAATATGATCGGTGGATATATAGCGCATATCGTTTCCCTGATTTATACCAGAACGGCGAGTTATCTCAGAGTCATACCAGTTTGAATTGCTCTCGGTAACGCCAACAAGCTGTGTCCTTATTCCGTCATTTGAAATAGGAGCACCATCTGTAACTATTCCTACACCAAGCGATGTGTTGGCATCTTCGCCTACCTGTCGCGATGTTATCTTAGAGAATTTGGTCAAATCGTTCTCCTTATAAACATTTCCAGGCAATAGCAACATTACGTCGGCAATGGAGGTTGGCTGTATATATTCAAGTGCAGATTCGTCAACGACAACTTTACCGCGCTTGCTACGCTTTGACATGACTTCAAATTCGGGCAGAGCAAAAGTAGAACTCTGCAACTTCAGACTTAAAGTAACATTCCGACTTACACTGATTTGTTTTTTCAAAGGAGAAAAACCAAGACACTCCACTTGCAGCAGGTGGTTGCCTGACGGTACATTATGGAGTTCGAAATTGCCGTCAATATCGCAGATTGTACGCAACTCTATCTGCTGAATACTAACGATGGCGAAGCTTGCAGCTTCACCATCGTAGTCGGTCATGATTCTGCCCTTAACCGTATAGTTGCCAGAACTATGGCTTTGGCTATGGCTTTCAATAGGCAAGAACAGCAAAAGCAGAATCAAAAAAGGAAATCTGTCAATTATTTGTCTAAACATTTTTCGACTTAATTATTACGCCAGTTAGGTCCAAAGGAAGTCTGACCCTTCCTCATCACAATGTCATCTGAACTGTTGTTCGTGTCCTGATAGAAGGTCTTGTTTCCAACCTTTATCTCTTTGCGAATGCACAATTCCTGACGATGGCAACCTGTAACAAGGAATTTACCACGATCAAGCACCTCAGGAATGACACGAGTTTTAACATCCTGTGGCACGTCGCTTGTCTGAACAGCATCTAAGACTTCAGATGCAGGCACATAGAGTATGTTGATATCTATCTCGCCAGCAGGTGTAGTCTCTGTTGCTTCAACATAAGTCTTAGAACGAACAGTGTGACTTTCAACAAAAGCCTTGATTGTTGACTCTTCACCATTTGGCAGACGGAACATCAAAGGCGAAACATAACCGCGTGGATGCAAGAAGAATCCATAACTGTCTTCATTTTCTGTTAATATCAGATTTGGAACATTAGGATTGTCTATATCTCCGCTGTTTGGACCATAGTAAATTTCAAAGTCCGCGCCTCTAAGGTCAACGGAATTATCATATCCTTCAACACTAGAATGGTCTATTGCCGTAAAGGCTACAACAAGTTTGCCACCAGGAGCAATAGGATGATCTTTACCTGAACCTGGAATTGTCACGAAACCACCAATTGGAATACGGTCTTGATAAAACTCATCATACCATATTCTTTTTTCTTGCCATGACAAGTGCATGGTGACACCGACACTTATGCCATCAGCATAGAGAACTTCTTCTGTTGGATTGAACAAAACGAAATACTGGTCTGGATGCATCATTCTGCCTGAATTAGTCTCTCCGTTGAAGAATATTTCACTGAAAATGATGTCCTTGCCGAGTGCACTCTGCGGAAGTGTACTTAAATATCCGTTGACTTCCTGCGACTCGTTTGCAATACTTACATTCTCCATGCGCAAAGAAACTACAACATCATCACCAGCACTGCCCATTCCGCTCGAATTATTTCCACCACCTTGCATGAGGTCTTCATACTTTATGGTCTTCTCAATAGAGATGTTATATGTGCCACGAGTCAGTTGTACCTGAGCCTTACCACTGGCATCAAGTGGAAATTTGTGAGTATTCTGACTACGCACTTCAGTAAAGGTAACGTCTGTTCCCTCCATAAGACTAATAGGGAACACTCCCTCAACCTTAGGAATTGCACTGAAAAGTACGTTTACTTTGCCTTCGTTTTCGTCATCGTCGCTACACGATGTCAGAAACAAAGGACATAGCAATGTTGCCAAAAGCAACTTAAAAGATAAATGTTTCATTTTGTTGATTGTTAAAAAAATAATTGAATTGGTTTTTGTGAATTATAAACAATGTAATATGTTTTATTGTTTTGTGTTGTCGGATGCAAAGATAAGGCGATTAAAAGATAGCAGCAATACTTAAAAAAGATGATTTTATGCAAAAATTTTCTACTAAATTATTATTAGTCAGACCGTTTCCCTATCTATCTTCTGAACAAATATGACTGAAAAATTTGCACATTAACGGATAAAGAGGTAAATTTGCAAGCATAAAATCTTATAAGAAATAGACAAAGGATTTTTCACAGATGGAAAAGAAGCATTGGGAGTTGCGGAAACTATTAGAGGCTGTTGAGCGTGAACTAAACTGGAAACCTCTAAAGCCTATTGCTCTGTCGAAGGTGAAGCGTTATCTGTCAGGGCACGAAAAGCCAAGCCACGAAACGCTTGACCGCATATCCCTATTCGTAGGTTTCCAAGACTGGGAAAGCTTTCAGAAAGCCCTTCACGGAGAAGCTGATGGGCAAGAAAACTATGAAGCAAGTGATTTTACCGAAATATTGAATAAAAATAAAGAAGAATAAATATTTAAAGTTGCTTTTATTTTCTGAATAGATGGAAACAAAAAAGGAAACTCCTTGCCTGCGGCAAATGCTTCTTAAACAATCTTAATTAAATCCACTTTTAAATAATATATTATTTGTTCTTATGCTTGAATTTTCCTAAAACAAGAATAAATAGTACTATAAGTGTTACATACTTTATGGTATTAAGCATACCCCAAATGAATGAATGTGCTGTTTAAGGATAACCATCGTAGAAATTACGAATAAGCATATATGCAAACTCTATTATTGCTAAAACAATCACAATCTTAAGTATTAGCCAAAACTTATTATATATGTGTTTATAACTTTTCATACATATTTAAAATAATTTGGATAAATCTGATGTAAGTAAAATTGATGCAAATTGCAATTGTAATTCATTGATAAAGAATTTTTATTTATTTCTTATTTTTTCTTTAAAAAAGCTGTTCCAATTAGAGCAAACATTATACCATAGAAAAACATTCGATCAGAAGCTCTAAATATAATTCTAAATAAATTACGGAAAGAAATCTCATATCCATCAACTGCATGCTCAATTAAAAGCAATACAAAACCGGTAACAAAAGCAGTAATTATTAAATCCAACACAATTAATATGTTCTTTTTCGTAAAACGCCTTTTCCAATTTATATTCATATATTTTTAGGCAATTTGTTTTTGAGAGAACAAATGGATATTCCATAATCCTATCACATTTGTTTCAGAAAGATTTATGTTATTCCTCACAAAATTTATTGAGGAATCTGTTTTGTCAAAATAACAATACATAAAAAAAAACTATTTTATAAGCCAAAGCCACACTACCCCAAGCTGCAACTTCAACTACATTTTTAGCAACATCTTCAAGTACCTTTCTAATTAAACGTTTTAGTCCGGTCTTTGTTATATATCCAGCTCCACCCATTAGAACTAAAGTATAACCAATATCAATCATATTAATACCCAATGCTTCAAAGAGGCATCCATCAACTGAAGCCTTAAACATCTGTAAGCCATCAACATCTTTTTGTACAAATACATCAGAATTTTGAGAAAACTCGGAATCCTCATTATTACTGCATGAGGTTAAAATACAAAAAGAACAAATTGTCAAAAAAAATAAATTCTCTTTTTCATTTTTATTTACAAAAATTTAATTAATACTTAAATTATCCCTGCAAATATAGAAATATTTTCAAAATATCCACAAGAAAGCATAATCATGGAGACACACATTTAACAAAAAAACAAGACAAAGCAGCTTTAATTAATAATATCTAAGAAAAGACAACAATTACATGACATCAGAAGGCTTGTTAGCTTGAAAAGAAGTTATAGTAATTTTCCGAATAGATGGAAACAAAAAAGGAAACTCCACAAGAACGAGTGGAATCTCCCTTAAATCTTTTGCTATAAGAAGCCTCTTTTTTATTCAGCGTCTTTCTTAACAACAACGCGCTTTTCCTTGATACGTGCTTTCTTACCTGTGAGTCCACGCAGATAGTAAAGCTTAGCACGACGAACCTTACCGCGCTTGTTAACTTCGATTGATTCGATGCTTGGAGACTCAATTGGGAAGATACGCTCAACACCAACTGTGCCTGACATCTTGCGAACAGTGAAACGTTTCTTGTCACCATGTCCGTTAATCTTGATAACAACACCACGATAGAGCTGGATACGCTCCTTAGAGCCCTCGATAATCTTGTATGCTACTGTAACAGTATCACCAGGACCAAACTCAGGGAACTTCTTGCCTGTGGCAAATGCTTCTTCAGCAATCTTAATTAAATCCATTTTTAAATAATATATTATTTGTTCTTAATGGTTCTGCGCAACGTAGCCAACGACTCTTCCGCTGCCAGCGGTTACGCAAAAAAGTGCTTGCAAAGGTAAGCATATTTATTGTTTCTCAACGTGTTACGATGTTCTTTTTTTTAGTTTTTAACACTTTTATACCTCTTTCTCTCTGTCAAATAATAGGTTTCTGCATTTTTTTCTTTATTTTTGCAGACATAATTCTGCCCTGAAAAGGGAAAAATAAAGACTAAACAAGTTGGGGACACTCCAAGACTTATGCAAAAAAATATGTAGCAATGAAAATTAAAAACATCTTAGCCGTAGCCCTTGTTTCAACAACAATTATGGCTACATCGTGCCGTTCACACTACGAAATGACTGGCTTGGAACGCACACGCATACTAATCGACAATCGTTATGACAGTGGTATTAACGAAGAAGACAACAACTTCATGCGTCCTTACAAGCAGAAAGTTGACTCCATGATGAGCCCAGTGGTTGGTCAACTGGCGCACTACATGTATGCCGACTGGCCTGAAAGTCCACTTTCAGACTTGCTCAGCGATGTGCTTGTGTGGGCAGGAAAGAAATATAATGAGCAACCCGACTTCGGTGTCTACAACATCGGAGGCATTCGCGCCGCTCTGGCAGAAGGCGATGTGACAGTTGGAGACGTGCTTGAACTGGCACCATTTGAAAACAAGATTTGTTTTGTTACGATGACAGGCAAAGACGTTATGGAACTATTTGACCAGATGGCAATGCAATTGGGGCAAGGCGTTAGTCACGAGGTCAAACTAACCATAAGCAAGAAAGGAAAACTGATAGAGGCTCTTGTTAGTGGAAAACCTGTAGATTTAGACCGTGCATACAGAATAGTAACACTTGACTATGTGGCACAGGGCAACGACAAGATGGCTGCCTTCAAAATGAAAACTGATGTAAACTCGCCACAAGATGAGCAGAATAACATACGCTATATAATAATGGACTATTTCCGCGAGAAGATGGCTCAAGGCAAAAAAGTGAGTCAGCAGATTGAGGGACGTATCAACATTGTAGAATAAAAGCAAACAACTAAAAACTAAAATTATCACAAAAAAAACGACAAGACAATGAAAAAGATAAATATAATGATAATAATGCTGGTTGTCTGCATGGCTGCATCGGCACAAAAGAGCAAAAAAATAACAATACTTCACACTAACGACACGCATAGCTGCATATATCCTCTCAACGTCAACTTGGCTGACAAGATGCTGGCTGGACGCGGAGGATTTCTCAGAAGAATATCCATGCTGAAGGAAGAAAGAAAGAAAAACCCCGACCTTCTGCTCTTCGATAGCGGCGATTTCTCGCAAGGTTCACCATACTACACTTTCTACAAAGGCGACGTAGAAATTGAACTGATGAACAGAATGGGATATGACGCATCTACCATCGGCAACCATGAGTTTGATTTTGGAATTGAAAACATGGCTCGAATCTTCCGCAAAGCCAAATTTCCTATAATATGCTCAAACTACGATTTTACAGGAACAGAAATGGAAGGACTTACCAAGCGATGGATTATAATCAAACGAAATGGGGTGAAAATTGGAGTATTTGCATTAGACCCTGAAATGGACGGACTTGTAGACCAAAACAAATTTGTCGGCGTAAAATACATAGACCCTATTGCTGTAGCAAATGAGATGGGTGATTTTTTGAAAAACAAAAAACGCTGCGACCTCGTAATCTGCATTTCTCACATGGGATGGGACTCGCTGGGCATGAACGACCAAATTATAATAAAGGGTTCGCGGAACATCGATCTTTTCTTAGGCGGACACTCACACACTTACATGGAGGAAATCCAATATGCAGAAAACCTCGACGGTAAACTCATTCCTAACGATCAGAACGGAAAACATGGCATTTTTATCGGTAACATAACTATTGACATGAAGCGTAAATAAACATAACACTCTGCTAAATAATAGTTTCAGATCCTGAAATTCTAAGAGCAACCATTATTATTTCTCATGTTGAAATAAAATGGTTGCTCTTTTTTTACGCTGAAGAAAACGCATTTATAATAATTGCTAACACACATTTAGTAATGAAATTAAATTGAAAATATAATTTACCTAAGCTACTATCAAGATATGAAACAATAAGATACATTACAACTAAACATAATATATAACGGCAATTCGCGCGTACGCACACGTACATATATATTATATAGATAGTAGGTATAATAACATAAAAAAGACTATGTGAAGAAAACACGATGCAAATGTAGAGAAACAAAAGAATATGAAATAAAAAAAGGAGCGCCGCTGCACTCCATCCTTTGTTAACCTTAAATCTAATACTATGAAAAACACGATGCAAAGGTAAAACCTTTGTATGTTTTCTGCAAATCTTGTAATAATAAAATGTCGTTTTAAATTGCTTTATTGACGTAAATCAATAGCATGTGTACGCAAACAACTTAATATTTATCATAAAAACACGACATTTTGTTTGCAAACTGTTACTTTTAGCGTCTTTCATGATTGATTTTTACAAACATGTAAAAGAACAATAAAATTTACAAAAAGAAAGCAGGATAGCAAAAAAACTCAAAAAAATACTTGGTTAATTCAAATATAAACTATAACTTTGCCACATCTTAATAACAAAGTGTCAGATTAAGAAAAACATAAACACATATAGTTTAACTTTATTAAAAAGTAAATACAATGAATGTAGAGAAAATCATGCAACACTTGGAAGCTAAGCATCCAGGTGAATCAGAGTACCTTCAGGCCGTTCGCGAAGTACTCGAATCTGTAGAAGAAGTTTACAATCAGCATCCCGAATTCGAGAAAGCTAAGATCATCGAGCGTATCGTTGAACCAGAGCGCATCTTCACTTTCCGTGTAACTTGGGTTGACGACAAAGGCGAAGTTCAGACAAACTTGGGCTACCGCGTACAGTTCAACAGCGCAATTGGTCCTTACAAAGGTGGTCTCCGCTTCCACAAGGCCGTTACTCCTTCAATGCTGAAGTTCTTAGGTTTCGAGCAGACATTCAAGAACGCACTTACAACTCTGCCTATGGGTGGTGGTAAAGGTGGTTCTGACTTCGACCCAGTAGGCAAGTCTGACGCTGAAATCATGCGCTTCTGCCAGGCATTCATGCTTGAGCTCCGCCACAACATTGGTCCTGATCAGGATATCCCTGCAGGTGACGTAGGTGTAGGTGGACGCGAAATCGGTTTCTTGAACGGTATGTATCAGAAACTCTCTCGTCAGTATCACACAGGTGTCCTCACAGGTAAGGGCGAAACATGGGGTGGTTCTATCCTCCGTCCAGAGGCTACTGGTTTCGGTGCTCTCTATTTCACACAGCACCTTCTCCACAAGGCTGGCAAAGACATCAAGGGCTTGACAATCGCTCTCTCTGGCTTCGGTAACGTAGCATGGGGTGCAGCTAAGAAGGCTAAGGAACTTGGTGCTAAGGTAATTGCTATCTCTGGACCAGACGGTGTATGCCACATTCCAGAAGGAATTACAGACGAAATGATTGACTACATGCTCGAAATGCGTGCTTCAAACCGTAACAAGGTTGAAGATATGGCAACTAAATTCCCTGGCAAGGCTCAGTTCACAGCTGGCAAGAAGGCATGGAGCATTCCTTGCGACATCGCTCTTCCATGTGCATTCCAGAACGAGCTTAGCGAAGACGACGCTAAGGAACTGAAAGCTAACGGCTGCTGGTGCTGCTGCGAGGTTTCTAACATGGGTTGCCAACCAGGCGCTATCCACTTCTTCCAGAAGAACGGTGTTCTCTTCGCTCCTGGTAAGGCAGTTAACGCTGGTGGTGTTGCTACTTCAGGTCTCGAAATGACTCAGAACGCTGCTCACCTCAGCTGGTCAGCTCAGGAAGTTGATAACAAACTCCACTGGATTATGGAAAACATCCACGAGCAGTGCGTTAAGTTTGGTACACAGCCTGATGGTACAATCGACTACGTGAAGGGTGCTAACATCGCAGGCTTCATGAAGGTTGCACAGGCAATGCTCGAGCAGGGCGTTATCTAATATTAAATAAACATTTTTCGGTCATTTCCTCCTAAACATTTTTAGGTTGAAATGACCGAAATTTCTTTTTTGATGAGAATCCTAATTATCATCATATCCCTGTTTTTTGTTACTTCTTTGTCAGCACAGGAGCAAAGAGGAAAAGCATCTTATTACTCAAAAAAGGCTACAGGCTCACGTACAAGCAGCGGTGAAAAACTTCATCATGACAGTATGACGTGTGCACATCGCACCTACCCTTTTGGCACAATACTGAAAGTTTCGTGTCCAGCTACAGGACGAACTGTCAATGTAAGAGTTACAGACAGAGGTCCATTCGGACACGGTCGTATTATTGATCTGTCATGGGGAGCAGCTCGCGAACTGGGCATTCTCAACATGGGTGTGGCTACAGTACAAGTAGAAGTCATCAAGAAAGGCGGTCCTTTAGGCCCCGTCAAGCCTGATGACAACCTAGAATTGCCTGAGATTGATTTTGTTGTAAGCAATGCTGGCTATGAGTTCCTGCCAGAAATGCAGAAATATTCACTCGACAAACAAGAGCTGCCAGCTAGCAAAAGCCAGATTCCTAAACGAAAAGCAGAACCCAAGACAAACAAGAAACTCCATCCTAACAGCACTAATATCTGGTCGGATATATTCCACCGGCACAAGAAGCAGCAAAAGGTGCAGTAAGCAGAGAAACCGAAACCAAATCATGTTGCTATAATATCAGTTTATTTAAACTAAACTGAGTTTTATGTTTTGCCGTAAACCAAAATGAAATTAACACAACAACGCTAAGAAACAACTAAATGAAAACAGAGAAACAAAGCCAGAAACTATCACTCTTCACAAAAGACGGAGTAAGTTATGTTGTACCGTTCATACTAATTACTGTTTGCTTTGCCCTTTGGGGATTTGCCAACGACATTACAAACCCAATGGTTAAAGCATTCTCTAAGATATTCCGTATGAGCGTTACCGACGGAGCACTCGTGCAGTTAGCTTTCTATGGCGGTTATTTCGTTATGGCTTTTCCCGCAGCAATGTTCATCCGGCGCTATAGTTATAAGGCTGGAGTAATGATGGGATTAGGACTATATGCCATCGGTGCGCTACTGTTTCTCCCTGCTAAACTAACTGGCATATATTATCCTTTCCTAATTGCGTATTTTATTATGACATGCGGACTGTCGTTCCTTGAAACAAGTTGCAATCCTTACATCCTGTCAATGGGAACTCCTGCGACAGCTACACGCAGACTCAATTTAGCCCAATCGTTTAACCCAATAGGGTCGTTACTCGGAATGTTTGTCGCAATGAACTTTATACAGGCACGTCTCTCACCTCTAAGTACAGAAGAGAGAGCATTACTTGACGAGCAACAGTTTGCAGCAGTTCGCGACAGCGACCTGGAAATCTTAATAGCACCATATTTATTTATAGGCTTAGTAATCCTAGCAATATTTGCAGTTATATGGATGAAAAAGATGCCTAATACAGGAGAAGGAAGTTCCAATAGCATCGATTTTATGCCATCACTGCGTCGGTTGTTCAGACTCAATCGCTACAGAGAAGGAGTAATAGCGCAGTTCTTCTATGTCGGTGCACAAATAATGTGTTGGACCTTCATCATCCAGTACGGAACGCGCATATTCATGTCTGAAGGACTTGGCGAAAAGGAAGCAGAAGTATTGTCTCAGCAATACAACATCATTGCGATGGCAATATTCTGCATCAGCCGTTTCATCTGCACATTCTTCCTCAAATATATCAGTCCAGGCAGACTGCTTTCAATATTAGCCTTAGTAGCATGCTGCTTAACACTAGGAGTTATATTCATTGACGGCAGAACTGGATTATACTGCCTTGTTGCTGTTTCTGCATGTATGTCGCTTATGTTTCCAACTATCTATGGCATAGCACTTGAAGGAATAGGTGAAGACGCCAAATTTGGCGCTGCAGGCCTTATTATGGCAATTCTTGGCGGATCTATCCTGCCCCCACTTCAGGCTTCCATCATAGACTGTCACAAAGTATTAGGAATGCCTGCTGAGAATGTATCATTTATTCTTCCACTCGTATGCTTCATCGTAGTTGCAACTTACGGATATAGAACTTTCAAAAAAGCGTAAGCACTATCATAAGAAATTGCAGAAACAAAATATTCCAACTTAGAACAGAACAAAAAATAAAGTGCAAAGACCTTTACACTCATAATTTTCACACTTATTTCTTACTTTTTACAATATTTTTTGTTCATTTAATTAGAAATGATTATTTTTGCAATGGTTTAAGAATAATAATTATATTCACAACGAATGTGACAGTTATTAACTTTAAAACAAATCAGATATGAAAAAGTATTTAGCAGAAATGTTTGGCACAATGGTGCTCGTATTGATGGGCTGCGGTGTTGCTGTTAGTTTAGGATGCAATCCTATTGACAACATTCCAGCAGTAGTAGGAACAGCTTTAGCTTTCGGTCTGGCTGTAGTAGCAATGGCATATACCATTGGAGGAATCTCTGGTTGCCACATCAACCCTGCAATTACATTAGGTTGCTTCCTTAGTGGCAGAATGAATGCAAAGGACTGCGGCATGTACATGCTCTTCCAGGTGATTGGAGCATTCATTGGCTCTGCTCTCCTCTTCGTACTTGTAGGCAATGTTGAAGGAATGGAAGGAACTGGAGCAAACGACTTACAGCAAGGCGTTACCACTGTAGGCGGTCTACTTGCAGAAATTTTATTCACATGTGTATTTGTTTTAGTTGTGCTTGGTGCAACATCAAAGACAAATGGTGCAACAAACAACTTTGCTGGACTGGCAATAGGTCTTTCACTTGTTCTTGTTCACTTAGTTTGCATTCGCTATACTGGCACATCAGTAAACCCTGCACGCTCTATTGGCCCTGCTATCTTCCAAGGCGGAACAGCACTAACAAATCTGTGGATTTTCATTGCAGGTCCATTCATCGGTGGTGCTTTGGCTGCATGCATCTGGAAGATTATCGAACCTTCTGAGGAATAAGATTTATTAAAATAAATATAATAATAATCAAAGCTATTCACCTTTTGCAGGTGGATAGCTTTTCCGTTTTATTAGCTCTAAAATTGCATAAAAGCAGGGATTTGCTTCCAACTAACCAGTTATGCGTTAAAAAAAAATAATTTTAAGCCAATATAAAAGCCACATTAAATAAAAATTCATACCTTTGTTACTTCATTTTAAGATACGAAAACTCACAAGGAAAATCTAATATTAAAAAACAATATAAAAACAATGGCAAAAGAAAAGTTTAGAGTTGAGTCCGACCTATTAGGCGAACTCCAAGTTCCTGCAGAAGCCTACTATGGCGTGCAGACACAACGTGGTATCAACAACTACCGTATTTCTAACACCCACATGTGCGACTATCCTGACTATGTCATCGCTATAGCATATGTAAAATGGGCTGCTATTCAGACCAACAATGCTCTTGGTGTTATCAACGACGAAATCACAAAAGCAGTTTCTCAGGCTTGTCAAGAAATTGTTGAAGGCAAATTCCACGAGAATTTCCCAGTTGATATGATGCAGGGGGGCGCTGGTACTTCTGTTAACATGAATGCTAACGAAGTTATTGCTAACCGCGCTCTCGAAATCATGGGCTACGAAAAGGGTGACTACCAGCACTGCTGGCCAAACGACCACCTCAACTGCGGACAGTCAACCAACGACGTTTATCCTACAACTATCCACCTCACTATCATTCGCATGAACAAGGCTCTAATTGAGTCTCTGAAAGAGCTTATCGCTGCTTTCCGTGCTAAGGGACGTGCATTCCGCAACGTTATCAAGATGGGACGTACACAGCTTCAGGACGGCGTGCCAATGTCAGCAGGTCAGGAGTTCACAGCTTTCGCTAACCAGTTGCAGGACGAAATCAAGAACTTGACACAAAACGTTAAACAACTTTATGAAATCAACATGGGTGGTACAGCCATTGGTACAGGTCTGAATGCAGCACCTGGATTCCCAGAGGTTTGCGCTAAGAAATTGGCTGAACTCACAGGCGAGCCATTCGTTGCAGCAAAAGACCTTGTTGCAGCTACACCAGACACAGCACCTTACGTAAGCTATTCTTCAGCTTTGAAGCGCCTTGCTGTAAAACTATCTAAGATTTGCAACGACCTTCGCCTAATGGCATCTGGTCCTCGTTGCGGTCTTAACGAAATCAACCTGCCTCCTAAGGCTCCAGGTTCTTCTATCATGCCAGGCAAGGTTAACCCAGTTATCCCAGAAGTAACAAACCAAGTTTGCTTCAAGGTTATTGGTAACGACGTTACTGTAGCATTCGCAGCAGAAGCAGGTCAGCTCCAGCTCAACGTAATGGAACCAGTTATCCTCGAATCTATCCTTGAAAGCATGACATGGCTTACAAACGCTATGCGCACTCTCCGCGTAGAATGTGTTGAAGGCATTACCGTAAACAAGGAGCGCACTATGAATATGGTTCGCAACTCTATCGGTATCGTAACTGCTCTTAACCCATACATCGGTTACAAGACAAGTACAAAGGTTGCTAAAGAAGCTCTCAAGACAGGCCGTTCAGTTTACGATATAGTACTCGAAAAAGGTCTCATGACTAAGGAGAAACTTGAAGAAGCTCTTGATCCAAAGAAAATGTTGAATCCACATGAATTCTAAACCATTCATCTGGTTTCAAACTATATAAATAAAAAAGTGATGGCTTAACTTATGCCATCACTTTTTTATTTAGTTATTATTTAATCAATCTGTCTTTAATCAAAACAATTTACATTTACACTGAAAGAAGACAATTTTTTAACTATTTTTCCAGCAAATACTTATTCAAAGTAGAACGTAAGTGCTACCATCTTTGAGCGAGCATCGCGCACTGAATTTGTGTACTGTAACATCGACTTATCACGCAAGTTTGCAGCATGTTTGGTATCAAGACTGTTAATCATACCATACATAAACTTCAATTCTGGCCGAAGTTTAAAGAAAGGCAGGTAGAAGTCACAACCAATGCCAAGTTCCAGAAAAACATCATAGCTCTTCAGTTTCAGATAGTCATCGTCTTTTGGCGAAAGATTAAGCATCGGATTTATTCCCGCAATTATATATGGACGATGATTATTGAATCTCGGACCAGCAAAAATCAGGTCTGCTGCTGCTGATATATAAGCCGATTTCATTTCCTGATGCTGTTCTGTAGGGCGACCTTCTCCGTCAAGTATAGAAAAGTTTCTGAACGTAAAGTGTCGTGTCCCAAAATACATTGCAGGTGCAACGCGAAACTGGAAATTATCAGTAAGACGCAACTCGCCAAGCACACCCACAGTGAAACCAGCATCCCAACGGTCTTGGTCGGTCGTTACAAGCCGCTCCATAGTATTTCCGTTCTCGTCAGTCACCATCTGCGGACCTACATTTTCAAACTCAATATCCTGAAGATGTGTTCCCACGAGCACACCGAAGTGAAACTGACGCAAATCCGTATAAGGCCTGTTCTGCACCTTACGAGTCTGTGCATTGATAACAGGAACCGCCATCATGCACATCAAAATTATGTAAAATATTCGCTTCATTATTTATAATAACGCTGAAAATGCGTGCTTATTGTATAACCAATGTTTTAAATTCCGCCATACTCCAATTATTAAGACTGTGTATAAATAATAAAAAAAATCATTCATAATTTGTAGGTATTTGAAATAAAAAACGTACCTTTGCATCGTTCAAAAGTAGGTATTATACCAATAGATTGATACAAAAACATTATTAACAATAAAAAAGATTATTATTATGGCTTATGTAATTGGTGATGACTGCATCGCATGCGGTACATGTATTGACGAATGTCCAGTAGGAGCAATCTCTGAAGGTGACAAGTATTCTATCAACCCAGACATGTGCACAGAATGTGGAACATGTGCTGATGTTTGTCCTTCTGAGGCTATTAGCCTACCTTAATCAACACATTTCAAAACAGTTACACATCGCAAGAAATGAGTATTTAGTTTCATAACCAGCGATGAGAACAGAACTACAGGAGGCAGTTCCCTTTTTGGGAACTGCCTCTTTGCATTCTGCAATAAAGCCATTTGAGCACCACATCCAATTGGTTTTTCAGAAAAAAACACTACCTTTGTACCATCTTCTGCTCTGCATCCTCATTCAATCAATATCAGGATACGCTTGTAATTATACATAAAATCATATTATGAAAAGAATATAAATATGATATTCTGCAAGATTTCAACGGTGTAAAGCAAAATGTAGGAGAAAAAATTTTAAAAAAACAATCAACAAATTCACTATGCAACTACAAACAACGGTATCAATTCCCAAACCATCGTTCACAATACAACCATGCGAGGAGATGATCTTCGTAGGTTCGTGCTTTGCCGACAATATCGGACGCTGCTTTGTTGAGGAAAAGTTCCGCGCAAATGTAAACCCTTTTGGTGTTATGTATAACCCTGCAAGCATTCTCCACACCATTCAGCGCATTGACGACAAACCGAAAATTGCGGTGTTTACTCTTGGAACAAATCATGTCTATATACTCAAGGAAACAGGCATTATTGTTGATAACTGTGAGAAGAAGCCTCATAATCTTTTCATTGAGAAAGCGCTTAGCATAGACGATTGTGCCAGTTTTTTGAGCGAATCAATAGATATCCTCTTATCACGCTGCGAAGAAGTAAAGATAATCCTAACAGTAAGCCCTATTCGATATGCCAAGTACGGATTTCATGAGAGTCAGTTGTCTAAATCTGTTCTTCTGCTTGCTGCCGATGCTGTTGCAAATAAATACCCTGATATAGTTTCCTATTTTCCTGCTTATGAACTGATGAACGATGAGCTGCGCGACTACCGTTTCTATGCATCAGACATGATTCATCCTTCCGAACAAGCCGTAGACTACATATATGAGCGATTTGCCGACACCTACTTCAGCGACAACACCAGAACGTTTCTGAAAGAGTGGCAGCCAATTAAGCGTGCACTTGCACATCGACCATTCAACTCCAAGTCGGATGAATATAAGAAGTTCCGTAACGAAACCATCATTAAATACAACGAACTCGCAAAGCGCTACCCTCTCGATTCCATCAAAGAATAACAGCACATCTAAATACCTAAAAGTAATTATGCCAAACATTAAGAAAATATCTATAGCCATTGTCTGCCTTCTGGCAGCTTTATTCTTTACTTCTTGCAACAGGAACAGCACCTACCCTATGTTCTGGACCTGGCTCGACTATCATGAGGGTGTCAATTTCGACAGTCTGTGCCAAGTAATGCAAGATGCCGGCATCGACGGTGTCATGCTAAATGCCCCTTCGCCCGACGACTACCGCAAGGCTATACCTTTAGCCCACAAACATGGCATTACCGTATATGCATGGCTGTGGACTATGAATCTAGAACATGGGCGAGACTCCATTGTGAAGGCACATCCAGAGTGGCTCTGCGTTAACCGCAAAGGGCAAAGTCTTGCCGATACTACGGCATATGTTGACTACTATAAGTTTCTTTGTCCAGCCCTGCCAGAAGTAAGACAATATATTCTTGGAAAGATTGAAGACTACTGCAACATCGACGGTTTAGACGGCATTGCCATTGACTACCACCGCATGGTAGATGTTGTCCTGCCTACAACTCTCTGGGATAACTACGGCATCAAACAAGACCGCGAGTATGCAGAATGGGACTATGGATACCATCCTGATATGATTCGCATTTTCAAAGAAAAGTACGGTTACGACCCTCGCGATCAGAAAGACCCTTCGTTAGACGATAAATGGCGACAGTTCCGTTGCGACCAGATAAGCGAGGTTGCTAACCTAATCGCAGAAACCGTACACAAATACGGGAAAAAGATGGCTGCATCACCTTTTCCTACTCCTAAGATGGCTTCGAGAATGGTGCGTCAAGACTGGAGCAAGTGGAATCTCGACATAGTCTTTCCAATGGTATATCACAACTTCTATACTGAAGATGTCAATTTTATATCCGACTGCATGATTGAGGATGTGAGAGATAAGCAACCACAAACGACTCTTTACTGCGGAATAATGGCTGACAACACCAACGATTTATTTGCTGCCATGCATAATGCATTTGACAGCGGTGCGCAAGGAATTGCCATTTTTACAGTAAACGATCTGAAAACCCCAGAAATGATAAAGCGATTCCGCGAGTTTACAGAAATATGGCGAAAACGTCGCAAACATTCTGGCAAGATTGAACCTATAATAACAGCTCAAAAAGCAGACACTGACCTTATGACTCATTATGGATTGATGGAGAAAATTATCCATAAGGCCTGCAAGCTAAAGAATATTTCTTACACAGACGACAACAATCCGCTACATTTTTCTGCTGCCGACATGAAACTCATTGAAAGTTATGATGCTCACAAGAAATATTTAGTGTTCCCCAACGACAAGAACCGCAGTTTCATTCTCAACATCTATCTTTATGGGGATGTCATTTCAGGATGGAGCGTAGAGAACAATGAATAAACAGTGTGTATAGCCAACTAAAAGAAAAAATGAAACAATTGAAAATAAGAAAAATAGAAACGTCTTGCGACATAGCTTGCAGCGAGATTCCATCTTTGCTCGATGCCTACAAGATTGAGTGGAATGCCATTGACATTCTCAACTGGAGAGAATCTTTCCCATACTGTCCTAAGGTCATGTTTAGGATTGCCCACGCTGATGACAGGATTTTCCTCAACTTCAATGTAACAGAAAATGACGTGAGGGCCGTTTGCGATACCGATAACGGACGTTCATGGGAGGACTCCTGCGTTGAATTTTTCCTCCAGCCCGAAGCCACTTCCCCACTCTACTATAACTTTGAGTTTACTTGTGCTGGTTTCAAACTTATTGGCGGAGGCGAATACGGAACAGAACGCAACCGTGCCCCAATGCAACTGCTTAGTCTGGTAAAAACATGGAGTTCGCTTGGCAACAAACCTTTCGGACAAAGATATGGCGAAACTAACTGGCAGCTTAGTGCCATAATACCTGTAACTGCTCTCTACCACTCTGACATTAAGAGCTTTAGCAGAAAGACAATGAGAGGCAACTTCTATAAATGCGGAGACCTTACACCTACTCCTCACTTTGTTTCTTGGAACAAGATAAAATCGCCCAAACCACAGTTCCACCTACCAGAGTTCTTTGGTGAAATCAAATTTGAATGAATCAATATCTCTTAGGATTTGTTATTTAGAATTATTTTTACCACAAAGACAGCCTGATTATTTGCTAAATTGAATAGTTCATATTATCTTTGGGATGTTAAATTATTCGTTAAACTTAAAAACATAATATCATTATGAAACGAATTTTATTAATATCCATTTCGTTAATGCTTACTTTTTGTATAACAAGTTGCACTAACAACACAGATTCTTTCGAAGAATTAGACAACAGTTACGAACAACAGGCAGACTCAAAACTCTCTTTGGCACTAAAAGAAATTATCAGCAACACTGAGAAAGGAGAAAAATCAAACTTCATTATCTATAATAATGAAAACGACTCTTATGAAGTTTTCACTGAATATGAATATTACTTTTCGAAAACTCTTGCATCTATTGCCTTTGGCGATGGTGACGATTTTGAAGAAAACTTAGGCAAACAGAAAGCTCCAAAGGGAAAAGATTGGATATATGGAGGCTCTGGAAAAGGCTACTCTGGTTTGATTTCTGTAGGCAGGAAGATTTCAAAAAAAATACCAAAAGAACAGGATTTTGAGCTATATGTTGAATACCAAGAAGACGGATCCTTCAAGGTTTGGTATCGATTAGTTGATAACAAGGACAAAAAATAATTGTTCCTTATGATATAAAGAGACGATAAGATTTGACTTTAATATCTTATTGTCTCTTTTTTATTATGCAATGGCATGGAAACAAAAATACAGATAATATTACCTACACCGTCATATAATAATGAATTTAAAATGAAAATATTTGTTAAAACTTAGAGAAAGTTGTCGAAATATTTGGTAGTATCAAAGAAAAGCCATACTTTTGCATTCGCTTTCAAGAAGCAAGGGCGTTTAGCTCAGCTGGTTTAGAGCATCTGCCTTACAAGCAGAGGGTCGGCGGTTCGAATCCGTCAACGCCCACAACAAAAAGAATCCGCAGCCACAAGGTTGCGGATTTTTTTATGCCTGCTTATTTAGAAATTCGGAACTTGCATAGCTGTATGTTTTATACATTCCATATCATCATACTGCTATACTTGTTATATTCATATATTTATTTGCTTATTATTCCATAATTTTTCGAACAATAAGCCGTAAATCCGCCCATGCGTTGCAATATTTTATATAACAAAAAGAATAAAACTTCAGGCTTCAAAAAAATCCAAACAGCCGAAACGGTTGTTTGGATTTTTTAACTATGTCGATATTACTAAACTCAAGCCAGTTTCCTTATGCTGCTTTGCAAATTCTATCTATTAGTTATTTCATTATTCTTCAATCGTCACTTCCCTCGTATTGTCGTCTATTGCATTAATTTTCACTTTGACGGCATCGATGGGGAGCAGGTCTTCTATCAGTTCGGGCCACTCAATGAAACAAAGTGCTCCGCTATAGAAGTAGTCTTCAAATCCCATGTCGTAGACTTCCTCAATGCGACGGATGCGATAGAAGTCGAAGTGGTATATGGTATTAGATATAGAGTTGTCGTTGTAATTATATTCGTTGACGATGGCGAATGTAGGCGATGTGATGACGTCTTCCACACCGAGTTGTTCGCATATGGCTTTTATGAAAGTAGTTTTGCCAGAGCCCATCTTTCCATAAAAGGCAAATATCTTGTTTTCTCCTATAGCCTGAATAAAAGTTTTGGCAGCCTCGCCAATATTTTCTATATTGTCTATTCTGATAACCATGCTGTTATATTTTCTTTAACTTAATTCCTGATCCTTAATCTTTAATCCTTGTTTTTATTCCCCCTATTCCCTTCTTCTTGGCGTAAGAGTGATAAGCGGAACAAGCATTTCCTCCATAGATATTCCTCCGTGCTGGAATGTATCCCTATAGTAAGACACATAGTAATTGTAGTTGTTAGGATAGGCAAAGAACGTTTCGCCTGTAGCAAATACATAGGATGTACTGAGGTTTGGAGAAGGCAACTGAACCTGTTTCGGGTCTTTTATTACAAACACTTCTCGTTCATTATAACTAAGGTTCTTGCCAAGTTTATAGCGGAGGTTAGTGTTTGTATTGCGATCACCTATAATCTTTATAGGTTTGTTTGCTCTGATAGAACCATGATCAGTTGTTATGATGACACGATAGTCACTCTTGGCGAGCCATCGGAACACATCACCCATTGCCGAATGTCGGAACCAACTTATGGTTATTGAGCGATAGGCGCTTTCGTTGTTAGCGAGTTCGCGCACCATCTTGGTTTCAGTTCGGGCATGAGACAGCATGTCGATGAAGTTGAATACAATAACATTCAGGTCGTTTGTACTCAAGTTATTAAATTGCTGCAAAAGGTTCTCTGCCGCCTTTGAGTCGTTTATCTTATTGTAAGAGAAAGAATTTCTGCGTCGATACCTGTCGAGTTGTGTTTTTATGAGAGGTTCCTCGTTGAGGTTTTTTCCTTCTTCTTCGTCTTCGTCAACCCAGAGGTCAGGGAACATGCTTGCAATCTGCTGAGGCATCAGACCTGAAAAGATTGCATTGCGGGCATATTGCGTGGCAGTAGGTAGTATGCTCATGTAGACATCTTCCTCAATGTCGAAGCCATCGGCAATTTCTTCTGCAAGTACCCTCCACTGGTCGTAACGGAAATTATCTATAACTATCAGGAAAACCTTCTCGCCTGCATCTAATAGCGGGAATACTTTTCGCTTGAAAATATCTGGACTAAGAAGCGGACGATTGTCACTGTCGTTGTTTGCAGAAGGTGGCACAGGCTTAACCCAGTTAAGATAGTTCTTCTTGATAAATTTAGCAAAACCGTTGTTTGCCTCCTCTTTCTGCATCTTTAGCATGTCGGTCATTGACGAATCAGTGCTGCTTAGTTCTATTTCCCAGTGAACCAGACGGCGGTAGATGTCAACCCAGTCGCGCCATGTCTCGCAGTTGTCTATCTGCATCGCAATGTCTTGGAAACTCTGCTGATAGCCAGTCTGAGTAACTTCAGTGACAATCTCTTTTCTGTGAATGTTCTTCTTCAGTGTAAGTAATATCTGGTTTGGATTGACAGGTTTTATAAGATAGTCGGCTATTTTTGAACCTATAGCCTGATTCATTATGTTTTCTTCTTCACTCTTAGTCACCATGACGACAGGTGTGGCTGGCTGAATCTCCTTTAGCCGACCCAATGTCTCAAGTCCTGTTAGTCCAGGCATCATCTCGTCGAGCAATATCAGGTCGAATGTTTTCTGACTGCATTCTTCTATAGCGTCAGTGCCATTGCTAACTGTTATTACCTCGTAGCCTTTCTTCTGAAGGAAAAGTATGTGGGCCTTGAGAAGTTCAATCTCGTCGTCAACCCATAGTAACAGTCCGTTGCTCATGATTCTACTTGTTTTTTTATTAGTTGGTTAGTATTTATTTGTTAGAATCCATCCAGTTCGAAATACTCGTCGTCGACATCAAAGTCGTCGTCGTTGTTCTTCTTGTTGGAATTATTGTTGTCCTGATTTATTCCGAAGTCTTCATCGTCTGTCGCAACTCCTGTGTCTTCATCATCGAAGATGAAACCGTCATCATCGTCATCGATAGCATAGCCATCGTCTTCGGTTGTAATATTTCCGTTGTCGGTGCTTACTTCGGTATTACTTTCTATTGCATTGTCCTCGTTGTTTGTAGCTGGTTGCGTCTCTTCGTCGAACCTATATTCATTTTCTTCGAGAGGTTCTTCTTGTGTAACAACAGGCTCGGCAGGTTTTTCCTCACTCACAACCGTCTGAGATTCTTCTGGCAGGATTGTCTCGCTTTCGCTTACTGCCTCAGCCTCAGCCTGTGGTTGTGGCTGAACTACAGGTTCATTTGGTTCAACATCTTCACTTACAGGAACATTTGTTTCTCTTGCAGGTATGTCTACGATAGAAACATTTTCATTTTCCTCTGCATTCTCAACTACTGTTGTTTGAGTCTCCTGCTGATTATTCTCTGTAGGTTCAGGAACAGCAATACTCTGAGTTGGAGTTTCTTCAGTGTCAGTGAAGAATTCCTCGCCATAAGTTGCACCATCTTCTATCAGTTCACTTTCTTCCTCCTCTTCTTGTCTAGGCGATTCCTTTTCTTTTTCTACTGCGATTTCAGTTGGTTCTGTCAGCAGATAGAGATTCTCTATAGGCAGCGGAGCGAAATGCTTGTTGTAGTATTCGTCATACTCCTTATAACTGAAATTGGTGCCTAACAGCGGAAGGTTCTTGTCGCTGATTACTATGCCGCGTGCCTTCTTCAACTTTTGTGCAAGGGCTTTATTCTCATAGAGTTGTCGTGCATAGAGATGTGCTTCGTCATAGTTTTGGAATCCTGTGACAAGCATGCGGTGCAGACCTTCAAGTTCGTCTATAGTTATCTCAAAGTTACGGACAATATAGTTAGTGAAATTGAATTTAGCCAGTTCAAATAGCGTCTGATTCTCGCTTATTGAGTCTGGGTTGTAAACCAACAGGAAGGTATGGCTGACGTTTCGGTCGGCAACAAATTTTTTCACCGCAGTTGAATCACCGTTGTTTAATTCCACAGAACGACGGTCCCAAATGTCGCCAATATCGAACTTGCCGCCATGCAGTCGCTTGCCTGCTCTCACTCCATTTACAATCATACCAGCCATTTCGCTGATACGACTCTGCGGGAATTCCTTAATAATCTTCTCCATGTTCTCTACGCAGGCTGTAGCATTGCCAGAGTTGAGTTGGCTAAGTCCGCTTATGAAAATAAACTTGTCGCGGTTTGCTCCTAATGGGAAGCGGGTCTCCGATATATAACTGTTGCCTGCCACTTCGTTGTAGCGGTCGGCTTTGAATGCCTCATATGTAGCAGCATATAGCGAGTCTTCTATTTGTTCACCAAACTGTGCATTCTCCTTGAAGTAAGGATCGGCAAGCAATTTTGTCCACTTACTCTCTGGATATTTATTCTTCAGAAGTTCAACATAGTCATTAGCAGTAACAAACTGTTGCTTTCTTGAATATAACAGGTATAGGTGATAGTAAACCTCATCCATTTGTTCAAAGTCAGGATATTGCGAAGTCAACCTGTTGAACTGTTTCTCGCTGAGTGGCAGGTTGTCGAACTTGTCTTTGAAGATGATTCCAGAATGGAACAATCCGTCTTGTATGATAAGATTACTTGCAAGTATCTGCTCCTCAGTAAACGGAATCTGTGCAAGATAGTATTCGCGTTTGTGCGGATCGTTCTGAGCACTGTCTGCGACGTTGTTCAGTGAGTCTTGCAGAGCTTCAGCAGCTGCTATTGAGTCTAATGCCTCTTGCGACAGTTCCTCTTCGTTGTTTAGTCCTCCAACAACAGTTTTGTTCACGCGTTGCCAGTCGTCAACATTCTCGCGTTTTCCCCACTGCTTTTCAAAGGCAGCCTTACCTTGAGCAATAGCCATTTGGTTGTAGAAGTACCAGACACCATTCTGCTGCTGGTTTGCCTGTTGCTGAGGAGCATTCTGGTTTCTGCTGCCCGCTGCTCCGTTTTTTTGCATCATTTCGGCAGCTTCCTGTTCTTGCTGTGCTCGTCTTTCTTCCTTTTCTTTTTTCTTCAGGGCTTCAATAACTCTGTCAATGGCTTTGTTTCTTTCTTCTTCCGACATGTTTGCCAGTTCTTGAAGCGAGTCTTGCAGATGAACAGCATCGGTATATGGCACCAGTTCGTCGAGCATCTTCGAGCGGTCAGACAGTTGCTTATAGTCCTTTCTTTCTTTGTCGAGCAGACCAATAGCAGTGCCATAGCATCGTTGTGCATCGCTATATTTCTCCAAATCCCAGTAGATATCGCCGAGCTTAAGAAGCAGAACACCTTTCTCTATTCCGTTTCTCGTACTCTTCTCGTTGCCCTTCTCGTAGGCAGCGATTGCCTGCATGGTATCGCGTTGTGAAAGATAGATGTTGCCTATTGCGTAGTAGACTTGGTCGAGGTAGTCTTTGTTCTTGTCAGACCAAGACATTCTTTTCAGTCGACTAATCATCTGCTTGGCATTGCGGTCAGACAATACTTCTGTCATGGCTATGCGGGCATTGAACTCAAGTTCGAAAGGCGGGTTCTGCCTTATCACGCTCTTGAATGCTTTGTAGGCATTGTCTTTTTGTCCTAACTGAGTGTAAATCTGACCGAGAAGATACCATTCGCGCGCTTTCTGCACCTTCCTCATCTCTCGCTTAATCACTTTTTTCAGATATGGAACGGCTTGCTCATAGTTACCTGTGTGGATATAATAGTCGGCAAAAGTGTAGTTCCATTCTTTTGTGGCACGCCAGTCTATAGAGTCGCGCTGCATGTTTCTTATCACATCCTCTGCATCATACACCCAGTCTTGTTCAATATAACATTTAGCCAACCACGCCCTTGCTTTGGCATAGATGGCTGGCTGTGTCTGATAGAGTCGGCTCATGTAAGAGAATGTTGCGGCTGCTTCGTCGAAAGCACCTTTATAGAACTGTGAACGTCCCATGAGCATCCACGCTTTCCACAAGAATGGATTATATTCTTTTCTGTTTAGCCATGCAATGTCGCGTGCTGTCTTGCGGCGTCGCTTTGTCCATTCTGGTTTTCGCTTGATGCTATGCAGTTTTATGGCTTTCTCACATTTCTCAATAGCACGGTCGTAGTTGCCGCTTCCAAGTTGTCGGCTGTTCTTGTTGCCCACGGTGTAGAGCGGGATAATCTCTGTGAAGTTGTCTTTGTTGCCTTTTTCTTTTTCTAAAGACGCGTCAATATAGGCTTGCGAACCGTTGAAATATGTATTGTAGCGGGCGTTGAATGAATGCCACCATCTTGTCTGTGCTGTATTTTTTTGCGTGGAGCAGGCAGTGATAACCAAAGCGATTATCACTGCTATTACTGCTAACGTCTTCATTCTCGTGGTTTTCATTCTTTAATAACGCAAAAACTTGCGGTTTATTGTTTAATTGAGTTGGTGATTTTTAGTTGACGAGTAAACAAATCTATTATTTTTCTTCCAACATCATAATCAGTTCATCGCGCAACTGTACTGGCACTTCTATTTCGCGCAGGATTAGGCTTCTGTTCCAGTCTGCCACCTCTTCTTTTCGCATTGTAAATAAAACCTCGCGGAATTGTTCGACTTCCTCTTCCGTATACGAGTCGGCACTGCGTCCTTTGAATTCGTCAAGTTCCTCATCGTCGAAATATTCAATAGGCTTGGTGGCTGCCTCCATCATGCATTCCTGTTCACACTTCTGATTGTATCCGTCGCACGAGTCGCACGATGGAGCAATCTGTATAGTGTCTTCTTCACTGCCATTCTTCTGAACGAAATGGGCAATCAAGGCTATCACTGCCGCAATAACTAGTAATATTATGAGATATTGCATTTATTTAATTCTTGAGTTAGAAAATGAGTTGACAAGTAAACAAGTTAACGTTAACGTTTCCGTTAATTATCAATTGTCAATTATATAAGCTCCTGCCCCTTTCAAGTCGTTCCAGAAAGAAGGATAGGACTTGTTCACAACATCGGGATTGTCAATATTTATTTCCGGAATAGAAATAGATGCTGCGGCGAAAGGCATTGCCATGCGATGGTCTTTGTAAGTGCTTATCACTGGAGTTTTTTCTTTTTCGCAGCGTTCACCGTCCCAAATCAATTCACTCTCGTTTTCCTCTCTTATCACAAAGCCAAGTTTCCTTATCTCGTTCTTCAGAGCTACCAGCCTGTCGGTCTCCTTTATCTTCAGTGTTGACAATCCTGTAAACCTGAAAGGAATACCCAGAAGACAGCATGTTACTACAAAAGTCTGCGCAATGTCGGGCTGATTCTTAAAGTCATAGTCTAAGCGCGGCAGCGTACAGTTATGGCGTTTTAGTACAACAACAGGTGTATCGTCGTCGTCTTTTCCAAATGTTGTCTTCACACCAAGCATTGAGAACAAGTAACGCACTACAGAGTCACCTTGACGCGAACCGTCAGTTAGTCCTTTCAGCCTAATCTCAGAGTCGGTATTAGGACATAGTGCCAGAATCTCATACCAGTAAGATGCTGCACTCCAGTCACTCTCTATAGCAAAAGTCCTTGCCTCATATTTCTTTGGCTCCACTAAGATAGTGTTCTCGCTTGTCCAGTTGGCATCTGCGCCGAAGTCGTGCATTATGTCAAGAGTCAGGTCGATATATGGTCGTGACGTGAGATTCTCGTTAATTTTCAGTTCCATGCCTTGAGGCAGAGTAGGAGCAATGAGCAGCAGCGCTGTGATAAACTGCGAACTAATGTTTCCGTCAATTTCAACGTGTCCGCCTTCAAGTTGCTTGCCATTAATCCTAAGTGGAGGAAAACCTTCCTTCTCAAGATATTCTATTTCTGCACCCATTTGCCGCAGAGCATCCACCAGTGGTGCAATAGGTCGCTGACGCATACGCTCCGTACCAGTAATTATATGGCAGCCTTCTGTCACTGCCAGATAAGCCGTCATAAATCTCATTGCTGTGCCTGCCGCATGAATGTCAATCACTTCGGGCATTTCCCTAAGTGCATCAACAATCACTTGCGTGTCGTCGCAAGTCGAAACATTTGTCAGTATGGTCTTGTCTTGAGTCAGTGCTTTTATTATCAAAGCCCTATTGCTAATGCTCTTTGATGCAGGCAGATCTATAGTTGTGTTTATGTTTGTAGGCAGTGTGATTTTATATTGTTTCATCATGTAATTACGTTATGTAAAAAAACAGATTTCTATTCTTTGCTACAAAGTTACAATTTTTTCTCTTAAAAGAAAAAAGATGTACTAAAATTTGCATAGTTCCATGTAACTTCTTACCTTTGCAACGCAAAAAAATGAAAGCATAATCGGGATTTGGCGCAGTTGGTAGCGCACACGTCTGGGGGGCGCGAGGTCGCTGGTTCGAGTCCAGTAATCCCGACATAATTAAAAAATCCAAACAGCCGAAATGGCTGTTTGGATTTTTTTGATACTTGAGGGTTTCTTCTTATTATTTTAATATTATCTTGAAATACTATCTGGCAGAGAAGGGGCACCTTGCCAGGGTATTCACTACATGACTTCATTGGCATCCGAGGGTGCGGATTTGCCGTACCAAGCGGTTGCTGAGCGGAAACGCTTTCAGCGTTATACAGCTGAAAAAGTATGCTTATCCTTACACTCTATGATTTTTGTTTAACCTCTACCAACCTATTCATTGTAAGTAAAAATTGCAAAAGAAAGGCTTTGCTAAACAAATTGACTCTCTTGAACCCACCTTCAGGGACATGTTTTCTGAAAATGAAAAGAATAAGCCAAAAATATTTCATAAATTTTTATTTAGTTATTTTATAATCTGACAAAAAGACTGTAATTTTGTAGACATATTTCATTTTCTTTACTACATGGCGCAGATACAAATTATAAACGGACTGTTCAAGAATGAACTGGAACTGCAACTCGCACCCGGCATAAAGGCTGGTTTTCCATCGCCTGCCGACGACTATATTCACGACGGACTAGACTTCAACCGCGACCTTATCCGTCACCCTGAAGCAACTTTCTATGGACGTATCAATGGCGACTCCATGAAGGACTTAGGCATCAACAATGGCGACATTGCAGTCATCGACCGCAGTCTCGACCCGCAGCAAGGCGATATTGTCGTAGGGTTTCTTAATGGTGAGTTTACCATTAAGACTATCGACCTTACCCATAAGGAAGAAGGCTACATAGAGTTGCAGCCTGCCAACAACAAGTATCATCCCATTCGTGTTGACGGCAGCGATACCTTCGAAGTGTGGGGCGTCGTTATATGGACTATTAAAAACTGGAGGAAATAAATAATTCAAGTTTAGCAAGTGCTCTTGCTTATTTAGTAATAAGAACCAGGGGCGTAAGGTCATAAGATGAACTTAGCACTATGCCACAAGCGTAGAATGATTACCTTAAAACCTCAAAACTAAGCAACCTAAAGCCTTAAACCTTACAAAACTGAAAGATGAGAAGATTAGAATGTACGGCATAATAGACTGTGATAACTGCTACGTATCGTGTGAGCGCGTGTTTCGTCCCGACCTCAACGGTAAGCCAGTTGTTGTTCTTAGCAACAACGACGGTTGCGTCGTGGCACGTTCAAAGGAGGCAAAGCAAATGGGCATAAAGGCAGGAACGCCTTATTATCAGCTTGCCACTCTTTTCCCAAACAGCAAGATTGCCGTATTTTCATCCAACTATGAACTGTATGGCGAACTGACGAGCCGTGTTGTTAGGATAATTAGTAAAGAAGCACCCTCTTATTTCCGCTATTCCATTGACGAGTGCTTTGTAAATCTCACAGGAATGGAACAGTCGTCGCTGAAACAATGGGGCGAGAATCTGCACAAGAAGATAAAGAAGTATGTGGGCATGCCCGTAAGCATAGGCATTGCTCCCAACAAGACGCTTGCTAAAGTGGCAAGCCATTTTGCAAAGAAATATATTGGTTATCGTCATTGTTGCTGCATTGACACTGACGAAAAGCGCATGAAGGCACTAAAACTGTTCCCTATAGAAAAAGTGTGGGGCATAGGCAGAAGGTATGCAGCTAAACTCCAGGCACTTGGCATAAGAACGGCTTACGATCTTGCTAAGGCTAACGGTGACTGGCTAAGGCTTACTTTCAATAATATTACACTGCAACGCACATGGCGCGAACTGCGTGGCGAAAACTGCGTGCCCGACGAAAATCTTGCGACAAGCAAGAAAAGCATTTGCACCAGTCGCAGTTTCAACGGAATGATAGGCGACTACGAGTCGTTACGAACTCATGTTTCTAATTATGCTGCACGCTGTGCCGAAAAACTAAGAAAGCAGAATAGCGTTGCTTCCATTGTCGGTGTGTTTATTCACACAAATGCCTTTCGCAACGACCTGCCGCAGTATGCCGACTTCCATGAGGTCAGGTTGCTTACGCCCACCAACTCTACAATCTCTATTGTTCAGGCTGCAAACAGCGCACTGCATGAAATATTCAAGTCTAACTACAGATATAAGAAAGCGGGTGTTATAGTTATGGGTATTGCTCCAAACTCACCTATACAGCAAGACTTTTTCGACATTGATGCGGAACAGTTGGAAAAGATGAAACGCCTTGACAAGGTTGTTGACAGAATAAACAAGACTAACGGCACCGAAACCATTGTTCTCGGCTCACAGCAATACCATCAGAAAAACAGCAATGGCAAGGCAGAGGTGTTTGCCAACGTGATGCGCCACGACTTCAGAAGCGGCAATCCGACAACGCGATGGAGCGACATAATCACATTGAAATAGTCTTTAACCCTACAACAATCTTTCTTTGTCAATAAAGCATTCGTTAACTGCAAATAATCTACTTTAGTCTTGTACTATTCAACTTAAAAACATAACTTTGCAGAACAAATCATTAAAGGTATACATAAAACTAACCAACCACTAAACAAAAGACATTGATATGACAGACAAGAAACTCTATTGGACTCGTACCATCAGTTCATTTCTTTTTGTTCTTTTCATGATGCCGCTAGGACATGCATTTATGATTATCATGGAGCATCTGCTTCAACCTCCGGCACTCCACTATGCTGGATTTCTGCTAGGCTTTGCAGGACTTGCCATAGTCATAACAGGTGTATTTGTGAAAGGAGATACCCGCCAGACCATTTTCGGGCTAATCGGCGGACTGCTTTTCTGGACAGGCTGGGTGGAATTTCTATTTCTCTACTATGCACGCCGCTATGGGGTACAGCCCGAAATAGTTAATGGCGAAGTCGTTACAAAGCCCGAATATCTTATTCTACCTGCCACTTTCGGACTATGGGCTATGGTAATGACACTATATCTGTTTGGTGCTCAGACAGGCTGCAACTTCATCAACTGGTGGCAGCGCCGCTTGTTTGGCAAGTGCAAGCACGAGATTGTGGCTCACCCTATAACGCGCCATACATCAATAGTTGCATTCATGGAACTAAACATGATACTCTGGACATCCTATCTTCTGCTGATGTTCTGCTACGACAGCCGTTTCTTAGGCGACCATCATCCCATAACCTATCTTGTGGGTGCTATTTGCCTGGCAGGTTCCATCTATATCTTCAGAATGCAGTTGCGCAGAAAGTCGTGGGGAGCAAACATCCGCATGGCAATAGCAACAGTAATAGTGTTCTGGACACCAGTAGAGATTCTCGGCAGAATAAACTTTTTCACCGAAGTATGGGTGCAGCCATTAAAATATAGTGGAATTATGATAGCCATAGCAGTAGCTTTCATAGTTCTATCCGCCATTCTTGTGATGAAAAGCAAGCGTGAAAATAAGTAGAAGGTGGCTGAACTGAGAAAAAAAATACCAGAACTCTCTGGAGGAAAGTAAATATTAGGAAAACAAGAAAGCAACTTACCATGATATGTTAGTCATGATAAGTTGCTTTCTTATGTGCGCCTGATAGGACTCGAACCTACACGTCGCGGGACACTAGATCCTAAGTCTAGCGCGTCTACCAATTCCGCCACAGGCGCGTTTATTCTTCTTCATTGAATGATAAAAAGAACACCCGTCTTTCGCCTCAAGTATATCCCTAATTTGAAAGACGGGTGCAAAGGTAATGAATTAAGACTTAAGATTTGATATTTAAGAATTAAAAAATATTAAATGTTATGATTTATCTTAATTAAAGAGCCTTTTCGGGGTACATTGCATCCCACCATGACTTGTCTTCTTTCAGCCAGCGTGCAAACCAAGCATAGATGGTCTGCTGCCATTTCATGCGTTTCTCGTAGTCGTTGATGCCATGATTTTCTCCTTCTACTACGACAAAGGCGGTAGGACGACCGAGAAGTTTCAGCGCTGTATACATCTGTATGCTTTCACCTATAGGCACGTTGGTGTCGGCTGTTCCATGGAGGAAGAGCAGAGGTGTGTGAATCTTGTCAGCATTATATAGCGGACTCTGGTCTACATATAGGTCTTTTCTTGTCCAAGGATAACTCTCTGCCATTGACACTTCACTGTAGGTATAGCCCCAGTAGCCTTCTCCCCAGTAACTGGTGTGGTCGCTGATGCCTGCATGCGAGATTGCTGCGGCAAACATATCTGTCTGTGTTTGCAGATACTGTGTCATAAATCCACCGTAAGATGCACCCATACAACCGATGTGCTTGCCATCGATGAAGTCGTGTTCATCAACAAAGCGGCGTGTACCTTCAATAATGTCTTGAGCAGGTCCGTTGCCGGCTGTGTTGACATGGCGCGAAGCAAACTCCTGACCGAAGCCTGCACATCCGCTTGGCTGCAATACATATACTACATAGCCTTGTGCTGCGTAGGTGTGGTGTGGGTATCTTGTCTCGAAGTTTCGTGGTGTAGGTGAGCATCCACCATAGTAATAAACGATGAGAGGGTATTTCTTGTCCTTGTCGAAGTGAGGTGGCAGATAGTAGCGTCCGCAGATGGTATCGCCTTTAGAATTGACAAAGTCCCAAGCCTTACATTCGCCAAGAGTTATGCCCTTGAGTCGTTTTGCCGACAGGTCTTCGATTAGTTCTGTGCGGTTAGTCTTCAGATTGAGCGAATAGAGGCGGTCGGAGTTTGATGCACTCTCACCTACAATCACAGCCTTTGGCGCAGAATGAGCAAAGCTTATTTTGCTTACTATCTCCTCTGGCACTATGATTTTCTCAATCTTGTAGTTCTTGTCGGGACGGCAGCGGAACAGGTTTACACAGTCGCGGTCTTCAGCAGTGAAATAGATGTTTCCGTCGCTGTTGTTCCAGTTGAAGTCGTTTATAGACGGATTGAAGTATTTTGTTATTGGCACAACACTCAAATCGGCTGTGTTTAGCACGAACAACTGATAGTCGTACATGCTTGGAATGCGTCCTTCAGGCAGGTTCTTGCCTATGCCACCGAATGCTTCTGGAGAGCCCTTGAGAAGCACTCGCTTTCCGTCTGGCGACAGACAAGCATCGACCACAAAACCATCGTTGTCGACAATGGTCTTTGTCTGCATAGTCTGCAAGTCTATCATCATCATAGACGTGCGTTCAGTTGGTCGCTTGCCGAGTACGCTGAATGAAACACTTGCCAGCAAGTTACGTCCGTCTTGGCTGATGTCGGCAACATATACGTTGCGATGCCCGAAAGTGAGAGGCTGAGAGAGACCTGTCTTCATGTCGAAGATTGAAAGTCCGTAGCGAGTTCTCCAATTAGGCTGGCGGTCATCTGGATGAATATATTCGTGAACGTTAGCATCGTCTTTTGGTCCTTCTTTTGTCTCGACAAGAATGAGTTTTCCTGTCTTCAGGGGCAGCAAGTGGAACTGGTTGTCGGGAAGATTCTGGCATAGAACATCTTGCTTTCCGCTTTGAACGTCGCAAACTACAAGCTCTTTGCCATTTAAACCTTGACGAGTGAAATAGTATCTGTCCTCGCCGTCAACCCATTCTATTGCATCGGCTGTCTCGTTTACGAGTCTGCCTGTCTGCAAGTCGGTGAGCAGATACTTCCATTGGCTCTTTCCACCATGCATTATTTCATAGCGTGTAGTAATCAAATACCTGCCGCTGTTTGATAGACTTGCCTTGTAGATGCGCTCACCTTCCATCACTTTACTTATGTTGTAGAGCTGACTGTTGCCATCAGATAGTGACAGAGTAGAGTTGTCGTCCGTGCTTACAGTCATAGAGATATGCTCAGTAGAGTCGGCTTCTGTAAGACATTTCACTACTACCGAGTGGCTGCCTGGCTGGAAACTTACTTTGTTTCCGTCGCTTGCCGTTCCGTCAACAAACAGGCGATAGTGTTTGAGACCCTCCAGCTTCAGGTCGGCTTTGGCAAAAACAGAGTTCTCCAAACTGAATTGCAGCAGATGAATTGCCGTAGAGCTGCCAGAACTGAGTGGCGACGAGGCTGAGAAGTCGCGTCCATTGTCTGCTAAGTCAATTTGCAGCGGTGTGTCGAGCAGCGAAGTTATGTCAAACTTCTCAGAATTAACGCCAATGCTGTCAATCATAAGCGGAGTGCTAACCTTGAATGGACCGGCATAGCGATACTTGTCGATTTTAATGTCTTTTGCTCCTACTGTAGACCATGCGAGCAATGACAATAGAAATAGGATGTGTGTTTTTTTCATGACCGTTGTCTTGAAAGTTTTTAATGTTAATAATTTTTATTTGGTTAATAGCTTGCAAAGTTGTAGACCTATGAGGACTTGAAGATTATGAGTCCGAGTTTTCTGAAGTTTAAGGCATTGGTAAAATTATGCTCTCAAGACACTTCAAAACCAGAAAACCTCAAAACCTTATAACCTCATTTCATATCTCAACTACTTCGTTGAAGTGCTTCTGTGCCCAGTCTATCAGTTCTAAGAGTGTGGGCATTAGCGACTTACTGAGTGGGTTTAGCGAATATTCTACTCGCGGCGGCACCACTGGGAAAACTTCTCTATGGACAAGATTGCTGTGCTCCAGCCTCTTCAGTGTAGCAGACAGCATTTTCTGAGAGCAGTCGGGCATTTGCCTGCGCAACTCATTGAAACGCAAGATGCCTTTCTCACTAGAGTGGATGGAGTAGAGAACCAGCAGCGACCATTTGTCGTCGAAGCGGCTTATCACCTGTCTTATAGGACATGTGTTGAGTGGAAGCGTAGTTTCATTCATTTATTTTGTGATTATATTGATATTGCTTTCCCGATTTAATAAACAGTGCATCTGCAACTTGTATAAACCAGAAAGGAGTGCAAAGGTAACTATTAGAAACCGTACTTACAGACCTTTGTATGTTAATCTCTGTTAAAGTCCATTACATAGACAGTGCCTTTTTATTCAATTCCTACTTTTTGGTAACTATCTGACTATATTGTAACCTCTTGCAGGAATGATTCTTTTACTATAATTTTGCAGTCAGAAATTATAAACGAAAACATTATAAAGATATGAAAACAATTGAAAAAATCAGCGAAGGTAAGAACTATTCAGCGGTAAATGTTGGTAAGATTGACGAGATTATTAACTACGAGTTGCCAATGGGACCTGATGTTGTCATTAAAGGAAAAGTATTTGCAGGTCAGGCTGTAAGTGCAACAGGAAGTGAATTTAGTTTCCAGACTCTTGTTCCTGGACAAGACAGCGGTTTCCTGCACACTCATAAAACTCACGAAGAACTCTACATGATACTTCGTGGTGAGGGACAATATCAGGTTGACGGTGAGGTCTTCCCAGTAAGCGAAGGCTCTATCGTGCGCGTTGCTCCAGACGGAAAGCGTGCGCTAAAGAATACAGGAAGTGAGAATCTTACCATGCTCTGTATCCAGTATAAAGCCAATGCTTTCACAGCAGATGACAGTCCAATGACAGACGGAGTTATTCTGCAAGAACCACTCAACTGGTAAACATAATTAATTGTTTGAGAACACAAACGGAAAAGAAAACAAAAAAGCACGAACCCGTATAGAGTTCGTGCTTTTATTATTTAGTACAATTATAGACTTATGTATTACCACCAGCCGCCACTATTGCTGTTAGAAGAGTAAGGAAGTGACAAGCCGTCCACAACATAGATTGATGTTCCTGTAGAAGACACTGTAGGTTCCATGTAAAGGCCATGAAAATCGTCTCCGCTTACAGTCGAACCGCTATAAAGTATGTACTTGCTGCCTTTTGTTAGTTCAGGTGAAGTAATAAGAACCGTAAAGTTTCCGTTGCCTCCACCAGGACCGCCAGGACCTGCTGCAACATACGAACTGCCACCTGACGAACTACCCTTAAGACTCTTGAATGCGAGAATAGGTGTTCCGTCGTCCTTTGTGAGTGAATAGTATGAGTTTCCAATTATAGTGCCTTTATATACTATTGTTGGCTGGGTTGTTCCTGAAGATGTAGGATAAGAAGTTCCACCACCAATGCCTACGAGTGTTCCACCAGTTATAACTACATGATAACCGTTTTCTTCGTTTGCATCAATGCCACACTCAGGAGAACTGCCTCCATATACAATATGAGTTCCGCCTTGTATATACATATTTCCGTTTGCATCAAGTCCGTCGTTATTTGTGGCATTTGCATAAATCTGACCACCTTTAATATACATGTGGCTTGCAGAGTTCAGGCAGTCATCATATCCGTTGGCTTCGATTGTTCCTCCATTGATTGTCATTATTTTTTTGCTCTCAATACATTCGCTGCCTTCGCCACCAGTTGCCGAAACAACTATTGTTCCGCCGTTTATTGTTACGTTGCCATCAACCTTCATGCCCTTAGCCGAACTGCGTTTGTCGCTGTTTCCGCTATTGCCGCCACCAGGCCAGCCTCCGCCACCGCCAGTGCTGCCGTATGTATAGCGAGAACCTGTAGTTGATATGTTGAATGTTCCGCCGTCGATAGTAAGTTCTCCATCGCAGTTTATGCCTTTACCGCCAGAACCAGTACTTGTAAACTTAAACGTTCCACCAGCTATATTGATGTTTGCATCAGACTTCATGCAGGCTGAAGCCTTAGTCTTCTGCTTGTCAGAATCCCATTCGCCACCGCCAGTAGTTTCAACTGTGATGTTGGCTGTGCTTTCAGCACTTGCTGTAATATTGCTTTCAGCGTTAATGCCTTTGGCTGCTGTTCCAGTCACCTTGATGTATGTAGTTCCGCCTTCGAGCATAATTTCACCATTGTTTTCGTCAGTATCATCATCGGTCTTGCTAACCTGAATGCCGTCGTCGCCAACACCTGTAATGTTTAGCGTTCCTCCCTTTTGCAGGAAGTATTGATTAATGTTCATACCGTCACCTACAGCCTTAGTGATATTGATGGTTCCTAGTTTTTTCTTTAGTTCTACATACTCGTCGCCCCAGAAAGCATGCTTTGTGTTGCCAACAATAGTAAGTGTTCCTGCACCATTAAACTCAGAGTGTCCGTTAACCATGAAAGCAGCCTTATGACTACCGTTAGCGCCATCGGCTAAATAGTTCTCCGTACCTTCGTTCAGTATTATTGCAATGCGTTTTCCGTCGCGGATGTTGATTGCAGCACCTGTTGGATTCGTCAAGTTCAGTCCATTCATCACGAAAGTAGTTTTTAGCTCACCATCCATATATAATGAACCATCTGTTGACGAACCGCTAAGTGTATAGGTTATTTCCTCTGCAACATCGGCAGACTGGATAATACTTACATCTGAACCTTCTGCTTCTATTGCCAGTTGGGACATAATATTATAAGGTACGAATACGCTTGCTTTATTACCATTCCAGTTTACTGATACTGCATTCTCTGTAACTTCTGCGCCGTCGATGTAGATATCGCTGATGTCGGCAATAGAAAATGTTTTGTCGAGTACGGTTAGCGAGGTTGCGTCAGAATATATCATCTCGCCAGCCTTAGCAGCAGGAATCTGATAAGTAACTTCGCCTACAACAACATTCATTGTCTGTGCTCCTGCAGAGAGACATGCTCCTAGAGCAAGTATTGATAATATATGTTTTTTCATTTCACTGCCATTTTGTAGGTTCTACCATTTGTTTTTATTACATAAAGTCCCTTGTCAAGTTTGTTGTGGGCCTGGATTGCATTTTTGAAGTGTCCAACAAACATTCCTGAAGTTGTATAAACCGTTACACCCTCGTTGTTTACTTCCATGTCGCTGATGCCTGTAGTCTCTGCCCTTGTGTTTGAGAAGTACATCTTAGCAACATCGGCAAGGGCAATGTTTAGTGCTTCTTCATTGGCATTTGCTTTGATTTCGCCATTTTCAAAAGTAATTCTTAGACCGTCAACCGACAGCGACCTTTCTGTTCCGTCGGTGTTAGTGAAAGTCAAGTAAAGATAATCATCGGCTTTCAACTGATTTGTTCCTATAACGAGTAGGGACAAGAAAAGTAGTTTTTTCATATTTATAATTAATTAAGTTACTGAAATCTCGAAATGCTCAACTACTTAAATTTTGATGTTTAAGGTCGGTTCGCTCATAGGAATCAAGGTAGAAAACAATTATAAAACTGATTTTACCTTATAATCGCATAGCCTTACAACCTTTTAATCTTAAAATGGAGGATGAGAAACATCCGAAATTTAAATTTATTTATTGTTACAAACAACTGTGTATTATTATTTAAAATGTAGCCATAAATGACATTTGTACTTACTATTTGATACCGTGTAGTTGTCTTTTAGTATGCAAATGTAACTAAAAAAGTCATCTTTTGGTTCAAAAGATGACTTTTTTAAGTGTTTTAAATACGTTTTTACCAATTATTCACAAAACACATGCATTTTGCTTTGGTTTATAGTGTAAAAACAATACGCTAATATATCAGTTCAAACAACTGATGAACCTCTTGCCTTGACTTGTATCCGTTGGCTATTCTAAAGTTTCCTTTGACGTCAAGTTTGTTTTGGCTTTTGCAGTAAACATAGAAATGACCACCGTTTATATTGAGGTCGCCATCAACCTTCACGCCTTTGGATTTAGCAACATCGTTGTTTCCATTGTTGACAACAAAAAGGCTTCCCCCATTCATTACCATGTTGGTATTGACATTGATTCCCTTAGAACCGTTGCCACTTGTCAATAGGCGCAACTCTCCATTGTTGATAGTCAGCACGCTATCACACTTTATAGCAGCAGTAGAAGTAGTATCATTGTCCATTATTTTGGTTGAACCACTTGTTATTATAGTTGTTCTTCCGCCATTCACCACAATGTCGTCTTCGCTGTTTATACCTTTCATTCCGTCGCCTTTTACGAGAATGTTGAGCACACCGCCGTTAATGAAAACACCGTCGTTGGTTTTCAGTCCATGACCTGCCATACTGACAAGATAAATGTTTGTACCTACGCGGAATCTTACATAGTCATCGGATGCAATGGCATTTTTGCTATTCGATGTGATAGTGAGCAATCCAGTTCCGCTAAACACAATCTGACCTTCGCTGAAGAGTGTGGCTTTCTCGTCTTCGCCTGACGGTGTACGAGAGTATTCCTTTCCGTCGGTAAGCGTAACTTCATTGCCTTCAGTTACGAAATACATGGTCTTGCCCGATTGTGAATTAATCGCAGCACCGAAAGGGTTTGTCAGACTGAGTCCGTTTGCATTAATCTGGAAACGGCGGTCGCTGTAAACCTTGAACGAGCCGTTATCGCTTTTGCCTGTAAGTTTATAGCAAACTCCTGATTTTGTAGAGCGAATTACCACATGAGCGCCGTTGACAGACACACTCAAATCAGCAACATCACCGCTAACTTCTGCATTCTCACCATTGTAGTTTACATATACGGTTCTGCTAAAGCTTGAGTTCTCTATGTAGTCATTGAAATAGTCTGGGTCGTCGCTTTCTGTTGGAATAACCTCTGTTTGTTCCGAAATGGCATCTCGGTTCAGACTTATTTCCACAGGTTCCACTGTAACTTCAGTCTGCTTTTCATAGTCGTCAATCAGTTTGTCTAAGTCACTGTCACCGTCTTTGCAGCCTGTCATTACTACGGCTAATGCTATAATAATATAAAATAACTTTTTCATAGTTGTGAAATTTTTAAAATTTAAATTCATAACCTAATCCAATGATATGGCTGTTTAGGTCTTCATCGTCGCTGCTTCCATTAGAGTTTTGGTAACGATAGAATGCATTGAACACATGCTTTTTCTTTATTTTGTATTCAATGCCTACTGTTAGTCTTGTCTTCTCAAGAGCCATAGAGTTGAACAATTCCACGTTTGCATAAGGATCGAACTTGCATTTCGGAATGTCATAATCAACCTGAAAACGGCTTCTCAGCACATGATGTGACTTACTCTTAACCTTAGTTTGCTCCCATTTGGCTTGTGCAAAATTATATCTCTCTGTCTCTTTCTCTGGACGATATGTGTATTGCCAGCGCTCGCGCAGAGAGAAACTGAAACGTCCTGCGCTGAAACCACCAGTCAGCGAAGCACTGAAGCGATGTCGCAAAGTGAAATAAGAAGGTCTCCAACTTTCATAAAGCACATTTGAACTTATATCAGTTTCCTCATCAGTATATATGCTTTTAGAAGTTGTCTTCAAATATTCCTCACGCCTGTCGCTCATCAGTTTATAAGCAACGCCTGCCTTCAGCCATTTCGTTATTTTGTATTGAGCCGACAACTCTCCACTCCATCGGCTTATGGTCTGGCTATTGTTGCACGTTCTCATTTCTGCTTCTGCCCCGAAGGTCCATTGTTTTCCTGCTTTCTTACTTGCCACTATATTATATTGCATGCCGAAGTCGTCCTTCTGTGCCATAACAGCAGAAGGGACAAAGAGCATAATCGCAAGTATCAGTATTATATATTTCCTTTCCATACTCATTCTATTTTAAATGATTATTCTTTAGCTGCCAAATAGTAAACTTATTCACTTGCCAACTTGCTTCATCCAATCTCGGTTAAATCATCGCGACGCAGTTTTAGTTTTCCGTTTACATCTGCATCTGGTGTTGAACCGTCTTCATAAGTCACTTTCAGCATAGCCATATCGCGCAAGAAGTCAATCGCCCCCACCTGCACATCAATAACATTCACACCGAGTCTTTGCTGTAAGTCGGCAACGAGTTCGTTTCTCTGTTCTGGTTTAATTAAATCAATTCTGTCATACTGAATAAGTTTTGTAGGATGCTGTTTCAGTATTTTTTCTATAAGGTAGATTGCTACGACAAAGATACCGTTGCTGAATAGCAGCTCGACGATTGACACCGAAGTAGCTATTGCATTGACTACGGCAAGTGCGATGATTACAAACATATAGGTCATTTCGCGCACATGAATGGAATCGGTTCTGTAGCGCATAATAGAGAAGATGCCAAACAAACCTATACCTATACCGATGCTCGTTTTTGCTTTCAGGTCTTCAAGAACGAATATCATGAAGAAAACTATAAAGAATACAGCCATGCTCGACAACATAAAAGTGAAATAGAAGTCAGGGCGGTGGCTCTTACGATAATATAGGCGGTCAGTTATAAACCAATTAAACAGCATGCAGATAGCAAAGCGCACCAGCATGTCGGTGAAAGTCTCAGAGACTGTGAAATCTAAAAGGTGGTTCATGAATTATGATTTTAATATTTTTTCTACTTCGCGCATCTTCTGCTTGAAGCGGTTTATGCGCAACTCGTTGTTTGTAAGCATCTGTCCCATGCAGTATTTGCTGAAACCATGAGGGAAAATGCGCAGTTGTCTCAGCATGCTCAGCACAGGAGAAGGCGATAGCCCGTCGCGCTTCAGTTCTATAACTACAAGATTTTGCAGATGATTTTGTTTCTGATGTACTATGTTATTGAATGTGATATTTGTATCAATCGTAAGTCTTTCGGTCTTGTTCTGATTAACAAGGGTGATGCGGTCGAACTTAGTCTGCAATGCAGGGTTAAGAATAGAGGTGTCATATTTAAGATATTGGCTCAGAAATTGCAGTTTCTCATCGTCGTTAAGGTCCATGTCAGTAACGCGTATTCTTTTCTTTTTTGTACGGCCATGATTGTTTTTAGTCTTCACCTCCATAAACTGCAAGTCGCTGTCTGTATAGGTTCTGAATCGGAGTTTCTGACGGTTGGCATGTCCCGTCTGATGAACGTAGAACATATTATAGTCGGGGGTGTCGAAATAGACAGTGCTGTAAGCCGAAATGCGCTTGTCGTTGATTTGCTGAACAAAATAATCTGAAGCAGCCAATGAAAGCAGGCGACGCAGTTTGCCAGTAGTTGTGACAAACTTAGTGTCAATTCTGTTCATCAGTTTTATGCCCTTCATTTCCTCAAGGCTGATAGTCTTGAAGCTTGAGAGCACACTGCTTGCTTCATATATTTCCATTGTCCTAGTTTTGTCTTGTTTGGGTTAATCATTACGCTAACCACCCCTTGCCGTACCTTTTCATTGCTTAAGAATTTTTATATTTGACGGCTAAGCCATGTTTATATGCAATGAAAAGAACAGAGAAACTTTATTTCCTTGCAGCAATTACTTTTTCAGTGAAGCATCGTTCTTAATTAAGTATTCAGCAATCTGAACAGCATTGAGAGCAGCACCTTTTCTAATCTGGTCGCCGCTGAGCCAAAGAGTCAGTCCGTTTTCATCTGCAATGTCTTTGCGAATACGGCCTACATAGACATCGTCCTTGCCTGCTGTGTAGAGAGGCATAGGATATTTCTGGTTTGCAGGTTCGTCAACGAGCTGGCAGCCGTCGGCTTCTGCAATAGCCTTTCTGACTTCTTCAACATCAAGAGGCTGTTCCGTCTCTATCCATATACTTTCAGAATGAGAACGTAGAGTCCCTACTCTAACGCAGGTGGCAGAGCAACGCACATCAGAGTGCATTATCTTGCGTGTCTCGTTGAACATCTTCATTTCTTCTTTCGTGTAGTTGTTGTCGGTAAAAACGTCAACCTGTGGTATTACGTTGTATGCCAGCTGGAACGGGAACTTGCTGACTGTCACTTCCTCACCGTTGACAATTTGGCGGTATTGGTTCTTTAGTTCGTCCATTGCCGATGCACCTGCACCGCTTGCACTCTGATAGCTTGCAACGCGAATGCGGCGAATATGCGATAATTTTTCTATGGGCTTAAGCGCTACGAGCATCATTATAGTTGTGCAATTAGGGTTGGCAACTATACCGCGTGGACGGTTCAGCGCATCTTCAGCATTACACTCAGGCACAACAAGTGGCACATCGTTGTCCATGCGGAAAGCATTAGAGTTGTCAATCATTATAGCCCCATGCTTAGTTATGGTTTCGGCATATTCTTTTGATACGCCTCCGCCAGCAGAAGTAAAGGCAATGTCGATGTCCTTGAATGAGTCGTCGTGCTGTAAAAGCTCAACTTCAATTTCCTTATCCCTGAAATTATATTTTCTGCCAGCACTGCGCTCTGAACCAAAAAGACGAAGACTGGTTACTGGGAAATTGCGTTCATCAAGCACTCTCAGGAATTCCTGACCTACGGCTCCACTGGCTCCAACTATTGCTATATTCATTTTCTTATTCCTTTTCTTTTTTAATTTATGTTGTTATAAAAACATCTTTTAGTGTAGACTTACACTTTTCTGTGCAAATATAATAAATATTTGTAATAATATGCTCTAATTGATAAAAATTAAATCAAATCAAACATTTTTCCGAACTTTTTTAACTAACTTTGCAAACAAAATGACACTCTTAAACCACATGATGGCAATTTTGCCTACAAACATATCTGGTTATTTCCCGATTTCCGACCCCACGCTGATTTTCTTCATCGTGTTGTGTATCATTTTGCTGGCACCTATTATTATGGGTAAGCTGCGAATACCTCACATCATCGGAATGGTCTTGGCTGGTGTGATTGTGGGACAGTATGGGCTTAACATACTTTCACGCGACGACTCTTTCGAACTTTTTGGAAAGGTCGGACTCTACTACATCATGTTTCTTGCAGGTCTCGAAATGGACTTAGGAGGAATGAAGCGCAACAGCATGCGCTTTCTCAGTTTCGGACTTCTCACCTTCGGAGTGCCTTTCATCATGACTTATTTCATTTCGCAATGGCTGCTCGGCTATAGCGGCATGGCTTCGCTCATCCTTGGAAGCATTATGGGAGCAAATACTCTCATTGCCTATCCAGTAGTGGGCAGATATGGATTGCAGCGCGACCGCAGCGTGGCTCTCAGTGTGGGCTCGTCGATGATAGCATTGTTTACAGCACTCGTCATCTTGGCTGCCGTTGTCGGTACATTCGACAATAATAGTGGCGGGTTATTGTTCTGGATTTTGTTTATAGTCAAGTTTGTAGGCTTCTGCGCATCCCTTTTCTTCTTCATTCCTCGCATCACTCGTTGGTTTCTTCGTCGATATTCCGATGCCATCATGCAGTTCATCTTCATCTTGGCTATGCTTTTCTTGTCGGCAGCACTTGCTGAGGCTGTAGGACTTGAAGGCATATTGGGTGCATTCTTGGCAGGACTCATTCTGAACAGATATATCCCTCACGTTTCTGCACTGATGAACCGAATAGAGTTTACGGGCAATGCCTTGTTTATCCCTTATTTCCTTATCGGTGTCGGAATGTTGATAAATGTCAGAATACTGTTTCAGAGCAGCGAGACGCTTTGGATAGTTTTCTGGATTGTGTTGTTCGGAACGCTTGGAAAGGCTGTCGCTGCATATCTTGCAGGCATCCTGTTCAAAATGCCGTTAGCTCAGTGCAACATGATGTTCGGACTCACCTCTGCCCACGCAGCAGGTGCTATAGCAATGGTTATGGTAGGAATGAAACTTGAAGTAGAGCCAGGAGTACCGCTTGTTAATGACGAAATGCTAAACGGTGTGGTAACAATGATACTTTTCACCTGCATTATCAGTTCTATGATGACTGAGAAAGCTGCCAAGCAGATAATCTTGAAAGAAGGACTGCTTAATCAGGATGAAACCGACAGCAGCGACGACGATGAGCGAATGTTGCTGCCTGTGAAATATAAGGATATTGCAGACGGACTGATTAGCCTTGCTGCAATGACGCGCAACAGAAAACTAAACCGTGAGATTGTCGCTCTAAATGTTGTATACGACGATGCCAACCGAGAGAAATACCAGGCAAAGGGCAGACAACTTCTGGAGCATATCTGCCAGCGTGCAACTTCTGCTGACATTACAATTCAGTCTCAGGTGCGTGTCGCTGCCAATATTGCCAACGGCATTAAGCATGCTTTCAAGGAGTTTAATGCTTCTGAGATCATCATGGGCATGCATATTCATAAGAATATCTCGCCAACCTTTTGGGGACAGTTTGCTCAAAGCTTGTATAATGGCTTGTCGCGTCAGATTACATTCGTCAGACTGAAACAGCCTCTCAACACCCTGCGCCGCATTCAAGTCGCAGTACCTTCGAGGGCAGAATATGAACCTGGATTCTATCGTTGGGTTGAACGACTGTCGAGACTGGCTGAAAACACAGATTGCCGCATTCAGTTTCATGGCAGAAACGAGTCGTTGGAACTCATCCGCCAGTATATCAACAACCGCCATCCGAGCGTTAGGGCAGAATATACCTACATGGCTCACTGGAACGAACTGCCGCGACTGGCTTCGCAGATTCATGAAGACCACATGTTTGTTGTCATAACCGCACGAAAGGGAACAGTGTCTTATAAGACTGCACTCGAAAGGCTTCCTGATGAGATAGAGCATCACTTCAGCGGCAAGACCATCATGATAATTTTCCCTGACCAGCATGGTGAACCTATGGATGCTATGACGTTTGCTGAGTCACAACATCAGGAAGAGGTTAGTGCATACCAGTTGCTCTTAGAGTGGGTTAGAAAGAAAACGCATAGAATTTAAATATATAGTGTTTTAAGGTTGTAATTTGCTTTAAACACGATGACAGGCAAATTCGGTTCATGGCTATGTTGATTATGGAATAATGATTAATGATTGTTGTTCAAGTTGACAAAAAAATCAACGTTCTCAACACTCATACTTCAGAGCCAAACATCCTTAAAACATCAAAACCTTTAGAAAGAATGATTGACGTAAAAAACATAACAAAGAGTTTCGGACAGTTGCAGGTGCTTAAAGGCATTGACCTGCATATTGACAAAGGCGAGATTGTAAGTATTGTCGGTCCGAGTGGTGCAGGCAAGACCACTCTCTTGCAGATTATCGGCACCTTAGACCGCCCCGACGGCGGACAAGTTGTTGTTGATGGAGTGGATGTGAGCAGGATGTCGTCTGGCAAACTTGCTGACTTCCGCAATTCTCACCTTGGTTTTGTCTTTCAGTTTCATCAACTTTTGCCAGAGTTTACTGCTCTTGAGAATGTGATGATTCCTGCATTCATCGCAGGCAAGTCGGGCAGTGAGGCTAAGCATAGGGCTAAGGAACTACTCGACTTCATGAACCTTTCCGACCGACTTCAGCATAAGCCTAACGAATTGTCGGGAGGAGAGAAACAACGTGTTGCTGTGGCTCGTGCGCTAATGAACCAGCCTTCGGTTATTCTTGCTGATGAACCTTCGGGTAGTCTTGACTCAAAGAACAAAGAAGAACTCCACAACCTGTTTTTCAAGTTGCGCGAAGAGTTCGGACAGACCTTTGTCATTGTTACACACGATGAGCAACTGGCGCAGACCACCGACCGCACAATAAAGATGAAAGACGGCAGACTTGAATTGTAGCAAGTTGACATGAACGTTAACGGGAACGATAACGATAACGGGAACCTTAATCGTTATTCCTTAATCTTTAATCCAGCATAACTATGAACTATGCACTATGAACTATACAGTTGCTATAATTGCTTGTCAATTCAAAAGAAACACCTTTAGAATAAATGTAAAGAAATGAGTAAGGAATTATATTTAGGAAAATGGAATAGGCTGAAAGTAATCCATTATACAGATTTCGGTTTCTATCTTGACGGAGGACGCGAAGGACGAATTTTGCTGCCAAAACGATATATACCAGAAGGACTTAAAATTGGCGACGAGATAGATGTCTTCCTCTATTTAGACCAAGAAGAAAGACTTATAGCTACAACCGAAAAACCATTTGCTGAGGTTGGCGACTTTGCTTTCCTCGAAGTCTCATGGGTCAACGAGTTTGGGGCTTTCCTCAACTGGGGATTAATGAAAGACTTGTTCTGTCCGTTCCGCGAGCAGAAGATGCGAATGGAGCGTGGCAAGAGTTATATAGTCTATGTTGACATTGATGAAGAGAGCTATCGCATCATGGCTTCGGCTAAGATTGAGAGATATCTTGACCAGAGATACCCCGACTATAAGGAAGGCGACGAGGTAGACTTGCTTGTCTGGCAGAAGACAGACATAGGTTTTAAGGTGATTATTGACAACCGCTATGGCGGGCTGGCCTACGACGACCAAGTGTTCAGGGTTCTGCATACTGGCGACCGACTGAAAGGATATATCCAGCATGTGAGAGAAGACGGAAAGATTGACGTGTCGCTTCAGCCTACAGGCAGAAAACTGACAAAAGATTTCTCCGAAGTACTGCTCGCTTACTTGAAGTCGAATGATGGTTTCTGCGACATGGGCGACAACAGCAGCCCCGAAGCCATAAAGCTGCGTTTCCAAGTTAGCAAAAAGACATTCAAGCGTGCTATTGGTGACCTCTATAAAAGGAAACTGATAGTAATTGAGAAGGATGGCATAAGACTGGTTGGAGACAAATGATGGAACATCAGTTTTCACGCACAGAGATGCTAATCGGCACAGATGCTCTCAACAAACTACGGCATTCAAAGGTAATCATCTTCGGTGTCGGAGGTGTTGGTGGCTACGTCTGCGAAGCATTAGCGCGTAGTGGTGTGGGTGAGATTCATCTTGTTGACAACGATATTGTTTCTATAACCAATATAAACAGGCAGATTCTCGCTTTGCTCTCAACCGTAGGCAGAGACAAGGTCGATGTGGCAGAAGAACGCATTGCCGATATCAATCCGCAGTGTGTTGTCAGGAAATACAAGATGTTCTATCTTCCAGAAAATGCTGACGATATAGACCTTTCGAAGATGGACTATGTTGTTGACTGCATCGACACCGTGAAGGCTAAACTGGAACTTGCACGCCGTTGCCATCGGCTCGGAGTGCCATTTATCAGCTCTATGGGTGCAGCCAACAAGATGAATCCCGCAGCCTTTCGTGTTCTCGACATTCAGAAAACGCAGATGGACCCGCTTGCAAAGGTTATCCGCAAGCAACTCCGCCGCGAGGGAATACTACACATGAAGGTTGTTTGCAGCGAAGAGAAACCCATAAAACCTGCTGATGTGGAAGGAAGTATTGGTGAAACACAAGATAAGGCGAAAGACAACACCCATAAGCAAGTGCCTGCAAGCAATGCCTTTGTGCCAGCCGCAGCAGGGCTCGTAATAGCCTCAGAAGTTGTTAAAGACCTTATAATGCAGTAATTAGAAGGCAAACGATTTTATATTTCAAAATATTTTTATTAATCACAAAAACCGTAATGATTATGAGAACTTACATTAAGATGGCTATAGCGTTATTTATCGCAGCAGCATGTTGCACAAGTTGTTCTGACAAGAAATCGGATAACACTAACGACGAGGCTGTAAAGAAACAGGTGAAATTTGTAGAAGGACGCAAGAACTTTGGTAGCGATGCAATCATCACTCCGCTCCCTGCAATAATGATTGCAACCTACGATGCCGACGAGACACCCGACGTGATGATGGCTGCATGGGGCGGACAGTGTGGCCCTAAGCATATCTGTTTTGAGTTGTCGGCTCACAAGACTACAGAGAATATAAAGCTGAAGAAAGCTTTTACCATTAGCTTTGCAAGCAAAGACAACGTTGCCCAAAGCGACTACTTCGGAATAGTTTCGGCTAATGACGTGCCAGACAAGGTGGCTCGTGCTGGTTTCACTGCAACTAAGAGTCCGAATGTTGATGCTCCTATCATTAATGAATATCCACTCACTCTCGAATGTAAAGTTGTGAAACTCGAAGAAGATGAAAACGGCGGTGCTCGTGTCGTAGGCGAAATAGTAAACATGAGCGCAGACGAGAGCATACTCAACGAGGAAGGAAAAGTTGACTTAGACAAACTCCTCCCTGTTGTTTACGATTCTTCTTCAAACACCTACCGCATCGTGGGCGAAAAGGTAGGCACAGCATGGGGCTCTGGCAAAATCTTTCAAAAGAAATAATTTCCCCTAAAACTTTTAAAGTACATAAATAAAGGTGGCACTATATTGCCACCTTTATTCTTTTTGAGTCATCGGGAGATGGTAAAGATTAAGGAATAAAGAAAAATAATTAAGGATAGCTATAAAAAAATATAGTTCTGAAATGAAGATGAAATATACATGCTAAATTGAGGCCTTTTTGTCTGATAATAAAAAAAACTAAATGGAAAATTGCGGAATATTCTCGGTTTATGCTTACCTTTGTAGAATAAATCTGAAATGATGCGGAACATAGGCTGACTACGCTATTTGCTGCAACACGCGTCATTTCACTTCAGAAAGCATCTCACAACCATGTATGTAGACGTAATACTGCCATTGCCCTTAGAGGGGCTTTTCACCTATTCTGTGCCTGAAACACTTGAAGAGAAGATAGGAGAAAGGCGGCGCGTGCTTGTGCCTTTGGGAAAATCTAAGACTTATACGGCTATTGCTGTAAACATACACGACAACAAACCCGACTTTGATTGTAAACCGATTCTCGAAGTTATCGACGACAAACCGATACTGCTGCCCGAACAACTCAGACTGTGGCAGTGGATTGCCGACTATTATCTTTCGCCACTTGGCGATGTCTACAAGGCGGCACTGCCTGCTGGACTGAAGGCGGAAGATGGCTACAGACCTAAGACTGAGACTTACATAACGCTTTCTGAGAAATACAGAAATGAGCAAAGTCTGCACATTGCGCTCGATATGCTGAGAAGGGCTAAGGCACAACAGAACATGCTCATCACCTACCTTGCCCTCTCCCACTACGACTCATTGAACGGAAGCACTACGAAAGAGGATATTGCAGAGATTACACGCGAGGAACTGCTGAACGAAAGCCGAGGAACTACCAACGTGCTAAGGGCTCTGACCGACAGGAAAATTCTGACGACTTACGAGCGCGAAGTGGGCAGACTGAACAAGGAGGGGGAGGCTGACCCAAAAGCGATAAAAAAACTGAACGTTGCACAGACTGAAGCCTACAACAAGATTTTGTTTTCTTTTCTGAAACGGAACACAACGCTGCTACATGGTGTTACATCGTCGGGAAAGACTGAAATATACATCCAACTGATATGGAAAATGCTGCAAGAGCATAAGCAGGTGCTTTATCTCTTGCCAGAAATAGCACTGACGGTGCAGATGATGGACAGGCTGAGAAAGGTGTTCGGAAACCGTCTCGGCATCTACCACTCTAAATATAGCGATGCAGAACGGGTAGAGATATGGAACAAGCAACTGTCGGCTGCGCCTTACGATGTGATTCTCGGAGCACGCTCGGCTGTATTCCTGCCATTTCAGAAGCTGGGTCTGATAATAGTTGACGAGGAACACGAGACTTCGTTTAAGCAGCAAGACCCAGCCCCACGCTATCATGCACGCTCGGCGGCTCTGGTACTTGCGAACATGACTGGAGCTAAGACTCTGCTCGGAACGGCAACACCTTCGATGGAAACTTACTATAATGCCACTAACGGCAAGTATGGTCTGGTTACGCTTTCAACACGATATAAGAACATTGCGCTGCCAAAGATTGAGGTGGTAGACACTAAAGACTTGCAGCGCAGAAAAATGATGCGCGGCCCGTTCTCGCCACCTCTGCTGAAAGCCATAAAGGAGGCACTCGACAACAACGAACAGGTGATTCTCTTTCAGAACCGACGGGGCTTTGCGCCTATGATTGAGTGCAGAACGTGCGGATGGGTGCCTAAGTGTAAGAACTGTGATGTCTCGCTGACATACCATAGAACGACAAACGTGCTGACGTGCCACTACTGTGGCTATTCCTACTCGGTGCCAACTAAGTGTCCTAACTGCGAAGAGACCGACCTGCGCGGCAGGGGATACGGCACGGAGAAGATAGAGGAGCAGATATTGCAAATATTCCCTCAGGCACGCATAGCCAGAATGGATCTTGACACTACTCGCACACGCAATGCTTACGAAAGAATAATTGGCGACTTCTCGGCAGGAAGGACTAACGTGCTGATTGGTACGCAGATGGTCTCAAAAGGTCTTGACTTCGGAAAGGTCTCTGTGGTTGGAATACTAAATGCCGACTCAATGCTTAACTATCCTGACTTCCGAGCCTATGAGCATGCATTCATGATGATGTCGCAGGTTAGCGGCAGAGCTGGCAGAAAAGGAAAGCAGGGACTGGTATTGCTTCAGACCAAAAGTCCAGAGCTGCCAGTGATAAGGCAGGTGGTTGAAAACGATTTTGACTCTTTCTATAAGGATATGCTTGAAGAAAGGCAAGAATTTAACTATCCCCCATTCTGCAAAATTGTCTGCCTATACCTGAAACACCGCAACGACCATCTTGTGGAATCGGCTGCCTACGAAATGGCAAACCGGTTGCGCCAGTGGTTTGGTCAGCGTGTTCTCGGTCCAGACAAGCCTTCGGTGGCTATGGTTAAGCAGATGAACATAAGAAAGGTTATACTGAAACTCGAAAACGGACTGCCTCTTGCTACAGCCCGACAGTATCTGCGACTGGCTCATAACGAGATGATGAAGGACAAGCGATATAACACCCTGCAAATATACTACGACGTAGACCCGCTATAAGTAGAACGCTGCCTTTAGTAGTGCATAGTGCATAGTTATGCTGGATTAATGATTAAAGATTAATGATTAATGACCAGTCAAAGTCCTCATAACTCATAACTAGTTCCCGTTTAATTTAAAGTTGGAAAAATCTGAAAAATCTGTGGCATCTGTGTGATATTTTAAACTCAAGCAACCTTACAAACTGTAACTTCCAAAATCATCCCGATTTCTTGATGAAAAAAGTAAAAAATCTTGACAAACGGAATTTTCATTCTAGAGAAAGAATTTCCGATTGGCACGAGGCTGAATGCTAAAAAGCGTTTAATTGTTAATCAATCGGCTTAAACTATGTAAACGAACATAAGGAACGAAAAAGTGAAAGGTGTCCTTTCGCGATGCGAAACGTGGCATATCGCAGTGCGATATGTGGCA